>CAZIGP010000469.1:0-4407 GCA_964538425.1 uncultured Pirellulales bacterium
TATCGCGTCCGACTAGTTCCAGCTGAAGATGCCGCCGTTCGCCTTAAAGATGAACACATTTCTGCGACTTCCATTCCTGCCAAATATAGTCAATTCGAATCTTCAGGATTGCAATTCACGTGCGAAGAGAAACAAAACTTCTGGAAAATCGAACTCACTGGTCGATGAGCCAAGACGATGCATATCGATGTTCAGCGACTGCCGGAATTGTTACGCAAAGCAGTTATTGCTTTTAAAGAGCGATAACCTGCGGCTGCAAATACGTTTGCTCGTGCGCATAGCTTTTGAAACCAATCGAAAACGTCGTTTTTACCTATGATCATTGACATTCACAGTCACGCTTGGCGGTTTCCTGATCACTTCAATGAAGACTTTCGCGCCCAAGTCCGGGCAGCGCGAGCGAATACCGAAGTCGATCTCACCATTCGCTTTGATGCGTATCGAGCAACGGCGCCCGCCAACGTTCGCACGGTGGTGTTCGGCGGCAAAGCCAAGCTGAGCGGCGTTTGGGTCGACGATCAGTATGTGGCCGATTATGTCGCTCAAGCGCCCGAGCAACTGCTGGGGTTTCTCTCGGTCGATCCCACACAGCTTGGCTGGGAAGATGAATTACGATTCGGGCACGAGCAACTTGGCTTGCGAGGCATTAAGCTATTGCCGATGTATGCTGGATTCATGCCGCAAGACACGCGGCTCGATCCGCTGTGGGAATACGCTACCCGACATCGCTTACCGGTGCTATTGCACACCGGAACGACCTTCATTCGGCAAGCTCCGCTGGAATGCACGTTGCCTCGGCATCTTGACGAAGTCGCCCGCCGCTTTCCCGATTGCAAGATGATTCTGGCGCATCTCGGCCATCCCTACGAAGGCGAGTGCGTCGCGGTCATTCGAAAGCACCCTAATTTGTATGCCGACTTAAGCGCCTTACATTACCGTCCGTTTCAGCTATATCACAGCTTAATGCTGGTGCAAGAATACGGTGTGTGGCACAAGGTGCTATTCGGCACCGACTATCCATTCACGACCGTGAATGCGACGATCGAAGGGCTGCGCAACTTGAACGAAATGCTCAAGGGAACACAGTTGCCCCTACTCAATCGCGAGCAAATCGAGTTGCTGATTCACCGCAATTCGCTGGAGCTGCTTGGACTCGAAGGATAACTTTTTCATGCAGTTTGAAAACAAAGTCGTGGTGGTAACGGGAGCCAGCCGGGGCATTGGTCGCGCTGTCGCAGAAGCATTCGCGGCCGGCGGCGCTGATGTGGCGATCAATTTCAATTTGCATCCGGAAGAAGCAGAAGAGGTGGCAAGCAAAATTCGCGGCTTGGGGCGTCAGGCTTTGTTATGCCAAGGAAACGTAGCCGATTTTGCAACGATGCAGCAAATGATGGCCGATATCGTGAAGCAGTTTGGCCGCCTCGATATCGCCGTTGCCAACGCCGCGTTCACCAAACGCGAACTGTTTCACGAGGCCGATCTGGAAAAGTTTCATCAGACTGTAGATGTCACGATGTGGGGCTCGTTTTATCTCTTTCGCTTGGCTGCCGAGCAAATGATCGCGCAAGGCCAGGGCGGTTCACTGGTCGCCATAAGTTCGCCGCATGCATTTGTGCCGCTTCCTCGCTCGATGGCGTATAACATGTCTAAGGCCGCGGTTGATCACATGGCGAGGACGGCTGCGATTGAGTTGGTGCCACATCGCATCCGTGTAAACGTGGTGCATCCGGGTTGGATTGACACGCCAGGTGAACGGCGCTTCGCCAGCGAAGAGCAGATTGCCGAATCGGCGAAGAAGCTACCGTGGAAACGACTGGGGCGACCTGAAGAAATCGCTCGCGCTGTGCTTTTTCTAAGTGATTCGGCCAGTGACTATATCACCGGCAGTTCGCTACTCGTAGACGGCGGCATTACGCTGCCTTGGGGGTCTTTAAGTGTCCAAGAATCTTGAGCCTTCAGTCGTCGCATTCTGGCCAGTGACGCTAGCAGCTATGACCGCGAAAAAACTTGCGAGGGTGTAGTTGAACAGCGTGGCGAGCAACCTGAAACTAGAATTACCTATCTCATGCAACTATTCCTCGATGCTCATCTCGATCCTTCTGGAACGCACTATCATACAATCGCTAGGCCAATGACGCTCTGTCGATTTTGTTTATTGTCAACCTTTTTGTCAGTTTGATACTTTGACGGTGTAGTAACGATTGCCCTCTACCGTTTTGCGATGAAAAACACCAAGCCTTTGAGGAGATCGGCCTCTACATTTCTCAAATTAGGCGACTACCGTTGCGTTTGAGTAGTTGGCTTGTTAAAATACGACCTCCAGGTTTTCAGTTTACTTTTCATTGTCAACAATTAATTGTTGACAATAAGTCCTTTACTGTTCCACTGCTGTAAGAGCTTTAGCGGACTAGGTTTCGCCATTTTCAGGAGAAAACGTGAGAGTTCGCTCGCCAATCATCGTCTAAATACCGCCGCACTTCTTGCTCAACCTGAGATGTTAGGAGCGGAGGATATATGCCCATAACACAACCCGACACAGTTTGTCAGCCACCGTGCGGCCGATTTTGGCATTTCGTCGTGTTGGCGTGGTTGTTTATCAGCCCGCCGACATTAGCGGCTGATGTTTCGGTGCAGGGAACATCAATTATCGATAATCAGACCGGTACGCCGATCCGCGGATTTCATGCGGTTTTTCAGGGGGTCCCAACAACGCGTGCTGCTATTGAAGCAGATCTGGACGCCATGAAAAACCAGTTTGGTCTGAAGGGATTCATGTTTGAAGTCGGTTGGGCCTTCGCTGAACCATCGCGTGGGAATTTCGTGTGGGATCCATCGTGGGACTTGCTGCTCGATGTCGCTCACGAAAAAGGCATGTATGTTCATCTCTTCCTAACCCCTCACTACACACCTCCTTGGGTGCATGAACAAGGAATCGACGTTAGCATCAAGGACCAGAATGGCAATAGCGTCAACGGACACATGCTGAACTACGCGCCGGCCTCGCCCGCTGCTCTGGATTGGCAAGGCGATTTTCAGCGCGCAGCACTTGCGCATTTTAAGGATCATCCTGCGGTAATCGGTGTTAATCTCACTAACGAAGTAATGTATGACTTGGGTGGGCAAGATTATTCGAGTTATGCGCAAACGGGTTGGCAAAACTGGCTGACGGCTCGTGGTCTGCCGATCACGCCAATGCCCAAGCAGGCGACCGCCTCAGCAAGCGAGTGGCTTAACTGGAACCTTTTTCGGCAGGATCAGATGAACCAGTACTTCAATACTTCCTACGATAACGTTCGACCGGCATTAACCACCGATGATCATCTGCTCGTATTTCATCGCGAGGTTTGGTACGAAGCCAGCGCCGCCTACGCTAGCCAGCGAGGCCTGCTCTACGATCCAAACGTCAAGAAAGGCGACGTGATGGGTGGCAATGTATACGGCACCAGCGACCTGATGGCAGGAATGATGGCAGCCGCCGGTAAGCCGATTTTTGTCACGGAGACCAACCTAGTTTCCATGGGGCCTGGCTTCACACCACCAAGTCCTGGCGAGGTCAACAAGAACATGATCAAGCAGTTCTTCCAAGGTGCCCAAAACCAGACGATTTATCGATTTGGCGACGGAGATTACTATCCCATGCGATTGAATGCGGATAAGCCGCACCCGTCCTTTGCGCACTTCAAGGAAATGACACAGATCATCGACAAAATTGACGAACCGCAGCTCGACAGTCATCGGCAAGTCGGCTACATCTGGCCCCGTAATCTCGCTGCCGTCAAATCAGATGAGTATTGGAATCTGCAGTCTCTTTACGCGGACGTGATGGGTGACGGCCGCAAGGTGGCCCAGTCGCCCGTCGTCGTTTACCCTTCTTTCTTCACGCCCGGCCAGCCATCCGAGCCGTTGCTCAATGATCTCAAGCTCATCTATGCGCTGCGCCATTATGGGTATGACCAAACGGCCATCAACAGTACGGGTTTGCGCGACTGGGTGGCTGCTGGTGGCACACTATTCCTGGAACTGGATCAAACCAGTACTATTCCTTCATGGCTAACCGGAGTAACGGCCACTACCACTACACGTACATCGTTCTCAACCAACGCCGCATCGCCATTCGGCGCCATCAGCAGCATCCCCAGAAACGAAGGTCGCTGGCAAATCAGCGGCCTAGACACCACCTGGGCAACGTGGAACACGATCATCGGTGGTACTCAAGTTGCCGCCGGTGTGAAGAATTACGGCCAAGGTAAAGTTGTGTTGTTGGGCTCCAACGTGCTCAACCGAGGACAGTTTGATCCCTTACCAGGGATGAACCGATACGTATTTGGTGACGAAAACTTGAATCAGACGTGGGAATACTATCGGCTGGGCCATAATGTATTGGCCATGCCCGAAACGCAGAACAGT
>CAZIGP010000470.1:0-2806 GCA_964538425.1 uncultured Pirellulales bacterium
AGCAAAGATATTTGTGAGCAGCGGCATGGCATCGGTGGGACTCATAAAAACTTCCCCCTTCGCCAATGATTCGATAATTTCACTTGCCAATTCACTAGGTTGCCTGGTATCGGCTTGATCAGCCAGCATCTTGATGATGCTGACGAATTTGGTTTTCACTTCTTCAAATTCGGTTTCAGTAAAGCCATACTGAATCGCGCGGCGAAGTTCTTGCTCCATCATGGCGATTGCAGCAGGCCATTGACTTGGTTGGCATGATGCCGACAAGCTGTTGATTTCAGCAAAATTGAACAGTCGCTGATGACTAAATGACGCAGATTGAAAGGAGGCGTTCTCGGCTGACGTTAATTTTTCGAGACGTGTATTCAGCATCAAAGTAGTCATGGCGTGGACGAGTTCGTTTCGCTGTCGAGCGATGGAATCATGAATCGGTTGGGCACTTTCAATCGTGCTGAATTCAATTGAAACCGAGTCCAGATCCGTATTCGTGTGCAATTCTGCTGCGATTTTTTTCGGACAAACCACAGTGCCAATCGAGGGATCAGGTTGTTCTCCACGGCGAGCTTTAATATTTGCGAAATGCTCTCGAACTAAGCGCTCGACCATTGAAGCATCAAAATCGCCAACAGCGACAATGACCGTTCGACCAGGTGTGTACCACGTTTCGTAAAAATCGACAAATTGTTGCCGAGAAAATTTTTGGATGTTTGCAGCTTCGCCGATTGGTAGTCGTTGTGAAACCAGACTATTAGGCAGTGCAAACTTTAACGCCGGGCTAGCAGTGCGATAGCTGGCTGTGTTACGAGCAAGCAATTCGCTAAGAATGATTCCGCGTTCTTTGTCAATTTCTTTTTCATCAAGGGTCATGCCATCGAGGAAGTCACGGAAAAGTTTTAGTCCGTTTCCTGTAAGTTCTTCGTTTGCTCGTGGCAACTCCAATTGGTAGATGGTTTTATCAAATGATGTGCTGGCATTCGTATCGGCTGAAAAATTCATGCCGAGGCGTTGGAGGTATTCCACTGCTTGCCCATTCGGAAATTCTCGCGAACCATTAAAAGCCATATGCTCGAGAAAGTGTGCAATGCCATGCTCCGCTTCGGTTTCCATCAGCGAGCCCACTCGAACGTACATTCGTAAGCTGGCACGAGCGGCAGCCTGACGGTGAGGCAGAATGACATATCGCAAGCCGTTATCGAGCTTGCCCCAAATGACTTTTGAATCGGGACGTAAATCACTGCCATCATGTGGCCAAATAGGCAACGCTTCAATGCGCGTTGTCGGTGATAACGGAATATTTGAGGAAACTGAATTACGGGTTAGTTCGTCAGCTTGCAGTTTGGAGGCAAGCATTAAAATCGAAAAAAGTAGCGAGGCTGTTTTCATGTTCATACCCTGTTTCGATCAAAGCAGTTACCGTGTTTGTCGATGAGTTTTACGCAATACAAACACATTCGTTAAAGAAAATGAGCCGGCGCAATGATAATCGCGTTTGCTCAACCTAAAGAGGTAAGCGAAAAACGAGGCCGATTGTTACATAAGCAGCGCTGAGGTTGACCCCACGAACCATTCCGCTACAATCGCTTGATCGAAATGCCACGGAGGATTGGTATCCATCGGTGCACGGATAATCGTTGGTTTGTCTTATTAGATAAGCACTTACGAGCATGTATACGCCGATGCCATTTCCTCAAAACGGGGCGTGGCTCAGCCTGGCTAGAGCGCTTGGTTCGGGACCAAGAGGTCGCTGGTTCAAATCCAGTCGCCCCGACTGTACGCAACATCTGCTGAAATCTTGACTTAGATTACCTTCCGGCGTTCGGAAGTGCAGCGTTTTTCCTGAGGCGCAAAACGGTATATACCGTTTTGCAATTCAAATAGGAGACCTGCACTGTGCCGAAACTTCTCCACACCATCCCCAAGTATCGCCGGCACGGCAAAAATATTCTAATCGAAAACTGTAGCTGGATTGATTTACCTGGTGTGCATTACGGCGCAACTGGCACAGATGAAGGTTCCGATCATGTCGCATTCAAAAATTGCGTTTTCAAACGCATTGGTTCAAGAAGGCATTCGCACATGGCATACAATGCCTACGGACCACAACATGTCAGCTTTATAAGCTGCTGGTTTGAAGATTGTTCAGGCGACTATCTTCGTTTTAGGGACAGTGCAGACTATGGAGTCGTTGCCGGCTGCACGTTTAAGCCCACTGGAAAGTACCTCAGCATAAACATGCCGTTTATTTCAATTCCACTATACAATGATGACGATCCGCAGAAACCATCAGATACAAAGAACTATGAATATTTCGGAACACATTTTTTAATTTTCAACAACAAATTTATCTATCCCCGCGATCAAGCAGGTGGCGAGCGAATTGCAATGTTATTCCACCATAGTGGTTTCGATCCTCCAGGTCACAGGTATTTATTGACTCCGGCGCAAGCGAAACTTCTTACAGAAGGAGATGTTGCTGCAAAAAGGTCGTTGATGAAAGCTAATCTCCACATCGATGCAGACCACCTTCATTTTTTCAACAATTCCTTTACGGAAGTTGACTTGAAAGTGGCATACAGATCACAACCCGCCTATGGCGCCAAATCAAAAGGCTGGAAAGGAATTATCGATATTACAGATGTTGTCAATAACAATAATGTCTTAAATGACGAATTGAAATCGTTGACCTTTTTTGACAAGCACTCTCAAGCGACGAGTAAGTAAATTCGCTTAGTAGCTGTAATTTATCTGTTGCTGGATACCATAAATATGGAACTCATGACGGCTTCTAAAGTGGCACACGCCAATG
>CAZIGP010000470.1:2816-4400 GCA_964538425.1 uncultured Pirellulales bacterium
TTTTTGACAAACACTTTCACGTAACGTACGAGCAATCTTTGGGTAGTGATTCATCGCGAATTACTGGGAGAAATGTAGGTGAATTCATGACGGCTTCTAAAGTGGCACACGCCAATGTTCGTGTTCAGCCCAACCTCAGTTCTGTGACGACTGTTGAGAAACTCGATCAATTGTTGAGCGAACCTACCAATTCAGCGATTGATGCATTGGCTTGTACTGACGGCGACATCATGCTCCTTGGTGCAGGAGGTAAGATGGGTCCAACGCTGGCGAGGATGGCTCGCCGCGCAGCAGATTTGGTAGGTACACCGCGCCGCGTAATCGCAGTTTCGCGATTTTCGTCAATGGACTGCCGCAAAGACCTTGAAGCATCTGGTATTAAGACAATTTCATGCGACTTGTCTGACCCCGAGCAGGTACAACGACTGCCCGAAGCTCGCAATCTGGTTTTTATGGCAGGTATGAAATTTGGCACTTCGGAGCGAGAAGCTGAAATGTGGGGAATGAATTGTTACTTGCCAGCCGCAGTTTGCCAGCGATTTCGAGACAGTCGCATCGTAGCGTTTTCAACCGGCAACGTTTATGGCCTAACACCGGTACAATCCGGAGGTTCGCAGGAGTCAGATGCACCTAATCCTCTTGGTGAGTATGCAATGTCTTGCCTAGGCCGTGAACGCATATTCGAGTACTTCAGCGTGAAGTTTGGCATCCCGATCTCCTTATTGCGTTTGAATTACGCGAGTGAGCTTCGCTATGGTGTGCTGGTTGACTTAGCAAGAAAAGTTTGGGCAGGCGAACCCATCGACATCACAATGGGCTATTTCAATACAATCTGGCAGGCAGACGCCAATGCTGCAGCCTTGTGCGCACTAAAGCGAACGTCTTCGCCACCATTTATCGTCAACGTGACAGGGCCAGAAATGGTGAATGTCCGTCATACTTGCGAGGAATTTGGTCGATTGTTGAACAAACCAGTTGAGTTTCGCGGGGCAGAAGCCACCAATGCATTATTGAGTAATGGGCAATTAGGGTATAGCTTGTTGGGTGCGTCACGCTATACAGCAACAGATTTGATTGAAGGTATAGCATCCTGGGTCCAGCGAGGCGGGGAATTGTTGGGCAAACCAACACGATTTGAGTCGCGAGACGGACGATTCTAGCATTAAAGTAGCTGTGCCACGTTGAAGGATCATTGATGAAATCTTGGGCCTATGAACGGTTGCAACAAGGCGCATTTATTCCTGCAATGCCTTTAGCCCTGACGGCCAGCCGTCACTTCGATGAACGTCGTCAACGGGCATTGATTCGTTACTATTCTGCTGCTGGTGTTGACGGTTTGGCCGTCGGTGTGCATACAACCCAGTTTGAAATTCGTGAGCCAGAATTCAATCTCTTCAAGCCAGTGTTGGCATTGGCTGCCGAAGAGCTAAGCTGCGCCGATCATGATCGAAAAACAACCTTGATTCGGATCGCTGGAATTTGCGGCTCAACGCGGCAGGCTGCTACCGAAGCGACTTATGCTCGGGATTTGGGCTATCACGCTGGTTTGCTAAGCTTGGTAGGAATGCACGAAGCGTCAGAAGA
>CAZIGP010000471.1:0-3250 GCA_964538425.1 uncultured Pirellulales bacterium
CGGGAAGACAATGGTGCGGATTTCTGCCAGGCTCGGCTGGGGCAGGCTAATCGCCAATAAACCAATCAACACAGCAAATTTTCTCATAGTTTGGTTTTTATCTACTTATTTAATACTACGCCTCACAGCAGTGAAAGTTGCTGCTATTTTTTTGCGCTTCACAAAGCCAAAAGAATGGTATACAGTAGCCTGGCACGTTGAAAACTTAAGACTGTGAGGTAGATGCAATGACACCCAAACCTGATGGGCAGGATCCCCGTGGCGATGCGCGCCGTGCTTCATCCCGAAATTCCGGCGATGCGGCACGAGCCGGCAAACACCGCCCCGTGCCATTTTCGGACGATTCCGCAGCCAGGCCAAAGCCTGAGATTCCGATGCCTGATGGTTTTTCATTGGAAGAGCTCGCGATCCAAATGGGCGTTGAGTTTTTGCCGGAGATTGATTTCAGCCGGGCAGCGCTGCTTACGGCCGAGCATATTCCGGAAAAGGTTGCTCGCCACTTTGGCGTTGTTGCTGTTGCCTACGATAAGGCAGAGGACAAGCTGACCGTGGCGACGAGCAACCCGAATAATCTGGAAGCCGTGGATACACTCCGGGGCTTGGGGTTCGAGATTACCCTGGCCTTGGCCCCGGCTAAGGCGATTCAAGATTGCCTTGATCGGATCTTCGATGACTCGGAAGAACACGTTCCGCCGATTCAAGAGGTGAATATCCGGGCGCCAGAGCATCTCGCTCGGGAGAATGAAATTGATCTGCCGGATCACGACAGCAAGACCGAGCCGGATATCGTCCGCTTAGTCAATGCGATTCTCCGCGCGGCTTTGGTGAAGCGAGCGTCAGACGCCAGCATCGAACCGCAAGACGGCTCGCTCCGCGTTCGGCTTAAAATTGACGGCGTTCTCCATGAACTGGAACCGCCGCCAAAATTGGGCTGGCAGACCGGCATTGTGTCGCGATTGAAAGTGTTGGGACGAGCAGATATCACGCTGACTCACGTGGACCAGGGCGGAAGTTTTCGCCTGAAGTTCAAAGACGTCACCTATGATGTCCGTTTGGCGACGCTTCCGACCGAGAACGGCGAGATGGTGAATTTGCGGATCCTTGATTCGCGAAACGCCTTCTATCGCCTGACTGATTTAGGATTGTCGGCGGCGAACCTGGCCACTCTGACGGAGCTTATCACGGCACCGCATGGCGTCATCCTCGTAACGGGCCCGACTGGCTCAGGAAAAACCACGACGCTCTACGCCGGCTTGCAGCAGCGCAACAATCCGGAAAACAAGATCATCACGATCGAGGATCCGGTTGAATACCACATCCGCGGCCTGAACCAGGTTCAGGTCAACGATAAAGTCGGCATGACCTTTGCCGCTGCGCTGCGAGCAGTACTGCGGCAGACGCCCAATGTGGTCCTGTTCGGTGAAATGCGCGACCGGGAAACAGCCGAGATCACCATGCGGGCCGCGCTCACCGGGCACCTGGTATTCTCAACCCTGCATACCATCGACGCGCCGTCAGCCATTACTCGCCTGGTCGATATGCACGTTGATCCGGCGTTGATCGCGCCGGCGTTGCGGGCAGTTGTCGCCCAGCGTTTGGTGCGGCGGCTCTGCACGTATTGCGCCACGGAGGGCGAGCCGGACTTGGCGACGTTTGCTGCACTGGGCATTCCCGACGAGGAAATGCCGGGTATGGTCAAACTTCCCAATGAATGCCAGCACTGCACCGATGGCTATCGCGGCCAGATCGCGATCCATGAAATCCTGGTTTGTGACGAGGCGATGCAGCAGGCAATTGTCCGTCGGGACGGCCATAGCCAGTTGCGCCAACTGGCCCAGACCAACGGCATGACAACCTTGCGGCAGGACGGCTATGAAAAAGCATCGGCCGGCCTCACGACGTTCGAAGAAATCCTTCGAGCGACCACTCACTGAACCTTCTTCCCTTGCCCGCTCCATTGCCGGCAAGGGTTTTTTATAAAAAAAATCCAGTCCGGAGACTGGAGATTGAAAGATCGGAGGGTCGCGCTTATTCCTTTGGGCGCGAAAGGTTTGGCGCACTCAGCTCGCCCGCTTCGAAATCGGCCTTGGTGGTGGCCGAGCTGATGACGCGTTCGGCGGCGGCCATGTCGATGCGCGGGAAGCCGAAGGTCGAGGCGACGACGTTGCTCGGGAACGACCCTAACTGGTCTTTGTACGTCCGCACGACGTCGATTTTTTCCCGCTGCTTGGCTTCGAACTTGTTGTAGCCGACCTCGATGGCCTGCTGGAGCTTGAGCATGATGGCGGCGTCGATGGTCGGATTCTGTTCATGGATCCACAGCATCGCGCCTTTGACGCCATCGTCGCCGTACCGTCCCGACATGCCGGCGTTAATCGCCTCGATGACGATGTCGCCGTATTTGTCCACGGCCACGCCCTGGGCTTCCATCTGCCGGTAGATGCTGGCATGGACATTCTTCATGTCCCCATCCAGCGCGCTGATGCGGTTTTCCGTCCGGACGAATCCGTTGCGTGCGCCGACCAGCCAGAAGCCGGCCAGGATGGGCACTGCGAGCATGCCCAGGATGACGAGTATAAGCGTTCGTTTCATGTGATGGACTCCTTTGTGTCCTGTAGTGTTGGGAGGTTACGCTTCTTTGATGGTATTGTTGGCGAGCGCCCAGGATGTTCCCCAGGCAATCGCCCCGGATATCAGCAGTACGATGCATTGGGCCCACCAGGGCAGCTTGATGTCGCTGACCAGGTATTCGAGTTTTGCCATGGGCATCCGCTCGAAGCCGCCTTGGGCGATCGGTTTGACGATCTGCTGGGCGAGCAGGGTAACCAGCCGTTGTTCCCGGTCCTTGAGGGTGCCGAGGGCGGCGACTTCATCGCGCAAGGCGGTTTTGAACAGTTCGTTTTCCGTCCAGGCGATGATGCCGACCCAGGCGATTTCTGGGAAATTCGGCGTGCCAATGATGACGATGACGTCATTCTTCTTGCCGTTGACCCAGTGTTCTTCCATGGCATGGAGAAACGCCGGATCGGGCGTTGCGGCAAGATAAATCAGCGCGTTGACTTCTCTGGCTGGTCCCAGCGTCGAGAGATGCAGATCCAGTCCGGCATCGACCTGTTGCATCCAGTGCGCGGGAGCGTTTGTCCCCGCGTTGATCACCCGGTTGACCTGGATCGGTCCGAACCGGTCGCTGAATACCCGCGGGTAATCACGGAGCAACGTTTCGAAACCGACGGTGCTGCCGCCAATCCGT
>CAZIGP010000471.1:3260-4399 GCA_964538425.1 uncultured Pirellulales bacterium
TCCGTTTGCGGATCGAGTTCGAGGCCCGCAAGTAATTGACGAAGGCATGTTCGTTGGCGCTGGGCACGCGCTGTTCGAACGTGCCGCGGAAATCGGCATGGAACATATCGCCGTCACCGAAACTCGACTGGTTCAGTCGAAGAATGTTCCGCTTTTGTTGGTTGCCGAATGTCCCTACGTACAGCCCATAGACCGCCGAACCGACAGACATTTCTTCGCCGACGGCACTGAAGATTTTCCATTCCGGCGGATGATACACGTACGTCACTTCCGTTCGCCAGCTGGTGCAGTTGCCGTCCTTGTCCCGGGAGTCGCAGACTTGTCGCTCGACGCGTTCGGTCCATTCTTCCCAGTACTCGGCCCGGTCGATATAACTGTTCCAGATCTCGCGATCGTGGAGATCGGTGGCCGTGTAAAAGAAGAACGTGTAGAGGAAAAAGATTGATATGCAGGTCGTGACAATCTGCACCGGCATTTCCAGCCAGGTGAACTCTTCCGGGGCGCGCCATTTGTGCCACACCGCGTAGAGCACGCCTGCCAAGCAGGCCAGCCAGAAGGACGGATTGTGCGTGACCACGACTTGCAGTTTCTCGAACAGGCCGGGATTGAAGATCAGCCAAGCGATAATTCCAGCGCTTGGAGCAATGACCGCCAACCCGACCATTTGCGACGGCGACAGTTCATGTTCGCCGACACGGTAGTGCATGAGTCTTCTCCTTTCATCCTTTCATCACTAGATTGACTATCCCGATGTTGTTACAGCCGTCTAGGTCTAGAATTTCAAAGTGCTGTTCCTTTCTTGAACTTTCCGGAATTCGATTTTACCAGAAAGACCTCCAATTGTAGGGCATTTTGGCAGATTTGTCAATGGTAGGATAGCAGAAGTCGGTATCCGTCTGTCTTGACACCGGCCGGTCCACCATGTATTCTAAGGTGTTCATATGCTCATTTATCATTTTGATGGGAGATGCCCGGGGTACCAGGTTTTGCGAAAGATGACGTTGACCGTTTCTTGGGCCAGTTTGATGAGGCGTTACGCATTATTGCCGAGCGCTATCCAAAGATGAGCGACGAGGACAAACACGCTCTCGCTCGCGACATCTTGAATCATTCAGCCCGGGCCCAGCAAACAGGCCTTT
>CAZIGP010000472.1:0-4379 GCA_964538425.1 uncultured Pirellulales bacterium
TGAAAACCCGGATTTGTATCTCTCCAAGATTCATTCTCAACAAAAGGATAACAAGCGGTGAAACGTCGTGGCCGCGAGGGCCACGTTAGTCAAGCTAGAATTCCGTCGAATCGGCCCGACTGAAATCTGGCTCCTTCGGTTCAGGCCGACATTTGTTTTTGAGGAGATTTTCGATGTTTAAGCTCATTGCAATTGCGATCGCGGCAATTTCCATTGCCGCTGCTTCGGTTGACACGGCGAAAGCTTGTGGTTGCAGTTGCGGCGGTTCGTCGTCGAGCAATATGGCGATGCCCGTTCCGGCACCAATTCCGCCCGCAACGGCCCAGGCACCCAGCGGAACTCGCACAACCCGAAGCTATTCCTACGAGCCTTCGATGCGTTCGTATCCTGCCCCCATGATGCGTTCGCGATCGAGCGTTGGCCCGTCTTACGCGCTGCCCAAGACTGACTCGCGCAAATACGGTGGGTTCTGATTGTCGCCGCAGAGCATCGTGGTCTGAGCATCCCGGCCCGGTTTCGATCGGGTCGGGACATCCGAAATTTCCTGTGACGTTTCGATTACCGCCTATTAAGAAGCGAGGACTTTCCCGATGACCAAGATTTTTGTTTTTGCCAGTGTGGTTTTTCTCTCCGCCATCACGTTCGTTCGAGCCGAGGAGCCCGCTAAAGCGAAGAGTGAAAAGCCAACGTCCGCCACGTATTTGATTACCGGCCTCCATTGTCCGCCTTGCACGCGCAGCGTCGAGTCATCGCTGAGCAAAGTGCAAGGCATTCGTTCGATAAAGGTGGACTGGAAGACGAAGAACGCGAAAGTCGAGTTCGATGAGTCTGCCATCCCTGCACAGCGAGTTGCTCAGTTGATTGCCGCCACACCGCACATGATGGGCGGCAATATGAGCTACGACGGCTGGCTCGCTCTCAAAGTACCAGAATTGAAAGACGATGCAGTGGCAACAAAGGCCAAGGACGCGCTCAGAGGCATCGCCGGCGTTAAGAGCGTGGCCACTTATCCGGCGCAGAAAGCCGTGGGAATTCAGTTCGCCGCCGATGGGAAAACAACGAGCAAGGAATTGATCGACGCTTTGAACAAGGCCGGCATCAAAGCCGAAATGTGATTGGACATAACTATCTGTTTTGGAAAAGGAGTTCCTGAAATGAACCGTCGCTTCGATGGATACCTGAAATTTACCTTAATGCGGAACCGTTTTGCCGAAAGGACAAGAATGCCGGTGATCGTCTGGACCAGTATAGGGCTGATGCTCGCTACGATCTGTTCGGGGTGCGCTTTCTCGAAGGCGACTCGCCGCACTGAATCGTACAGCACGAGTACGGTGGCAGCCGAAACTCCAAGCGCCGCTGTGACAGCAAATCCACAAGCGGCACCGCAAAATATCCCACCGCCTGCGGCATCCTCTGCCGAGAACAGCATCGGCAGAGGAACCTATGGCGGCAACGCCACAAACAGTTTTGCGGCTGCACCAGCAGGTCAAGTCCAAAGTGTTTCGGCGATCGACGAAAGATTTGCGCAGCAAAGCTCCCTGTCAGATTCGGCAGCTAATGGCGGTCAAAAAACTTGCCCCGTAACGGGGCAGCCGTTGGGTCGATGGGACCGCCAGTTCCCGTGACGTTCAACGGGCAGACATATTATGTGTGCTGCGAAGGTTGCGTTGCCAAGTTCCAATCTGATCCGGGCACTTATGCTTCCGTTGTCGATTTGGAACGAAATCCAAATCGTGCTTATGCCAGTACCAGTTCGCCACGCTGCTCACGTGGCGGCTCAAGTTGCCCGTCTGGTCGGTGCGGCGGTTGTCGTTGATTGAAGGGCGGTTGAAAGCAAAACAGCAACAGGATTGCGAGAAGATTGACACGATCAAAACATGACAGATTTTCAAAACTGGCAGCCGTGCCGGGTCGGAAGGTTAGCACCTGTTCGTTCGGCCGGCTCGCGTACGGCTGCCTTTTTTCAATTCACTGAGTTGAAGTTGCATTGCTTGAAGAGGAGTTGAGCGACGATGTACGAAGATAATGAATTTCGTGAAAACGGCGAGCCCGTGAATGAAACGACTCGCTTAGACGATGAAGGCGGTCTGCGCGCACCTCCCGGACTAACAGGCTGGCGCAAGGCGTGGTGGTGGTTTGACTTCATTATTCTCGTCAAGCTTGCGCGATTGCGGTTCATCGCCATTTTGGTCGTCATTGGCATCGTCATTACCCAGTGGGACACGCTGGCTGCATACTACGACAAATGGACCCGGCCGGCCGATTCGGCCAGTGCCGCCGGCTCGGATGTCGAATTCTTTTGCCCCATGCACCCTACGATTGTTCGTGATAACTCGAAGGAAAAGTGCCCGATTTGCTTCATGCCACTGTCGAAGCGAAAAAAGGGTGAATCGCAAGCGACAGTTCTGCCAGCGGGAGTTGTCTCTCGTGTGCAGTTGACTCCGTATCGTGTAGCGCTGGCGGGCGCACAGACATGGCCCGTCGATTACATCCCCCTGACCAAGCAAATCGAAGCGGTCGGCTACGTTGAATTCAATGAACGTGGCGAGAAAACCGTCGCAGCGCGAGTCAATGGGCGGATCGACAAGCTCATCGTGAACGAAACCGGGCGGATGGTGCAGGCCGGGGATGACTTGGGCTGCATTTATAGCCCCGAACTGCTCGTCTCTGTTCAAAATCTTGTCGAAGCCAAGAAGCTTAGCAATCCAAAGCTCTTGGCTGACACGCGAGTTCGCTTGCAATTGCTCGGTGTTGACGATCCCCAGATCGACGACATTTTGGCCGGCAAGCAACAGGGGATTCACGTCTACATTCGCTCGCCAATCACGGGCCACGTTATCAGGAAGTATGTCAAGGAAGGCCAATATGTGCAGGAAGGAATGCCACTCTATGATGTGGCCGATCTCTCGACCGTCTGGATTCAGGCTCAAGTGTATGAAGACGATTTGGCATTTTTGCCCATGACGCTGACCAGCGGCCATGAACTGCCGACGGACCAGCAGTTGGCGGTGGTGGCGTTGACACGGGCATTTCCCAATGAAAAATTCCAAGGCGTTTTGACATTTATTTATCCGCATCTCGATCAGCAGACGCGAACGGTCGCCGTGCGATTTGAACTACCGAATCCCAACCACAAACTGCGTCCCGGCACGACCGCCACGGTCACGATCAGTGTGCCGACGGCGCGCGTCGCTATGTTCAATGAAGCAACGCAGTCAAACCCAGAGCGCGCCGAAATGTTACGGCAAGGAAAAATGCTTGCCGTACCCGAAGCAGCAATCATCGACACGGGGAGCCAGGCGATCGTGTATCGCGAGGAAACTCCCGGCGTGTACGAAGGAGTATTGGTCAAGCTCGGTCCACGCATGACCGCCCCCGATGGCGCGACCTTCTTCCCTGTGCTGGACGGCTTGAAGAAGGGAGATAAAGTCGTCACGGCCGGATCATTTCTCGTCGATGCCGAAACCCGGCTAAATCCCGCTGCGGGGTCGATCTACTTCGGCGGCAGCGGCGGTGGCTCGAAGACCGGCTCTTTCACTGTCACTAACATTCAGCCGTCTACGCCCGAAGACCCTGATGCCAAGATTCACGCAGCGCTGGCCAAACTGTCGGCCGAAGATCGGGCACTAGCTCAATCCCAAAAATTCTGTCCCGTGCTAACGAGCAGCCAACTTGGCTCGATGGGGGTGCCGGTCAAGCTCATCATCGAGGGAGAGCCGGTTTTTCTATGCTGTAGCGGTTGCAAGAAAAAAGCGCAGGATCATCCGGCGGAAACTGTGGCCAAGGTGAAGGCGATGCGTGACAAGAACTCCGCAGAAGAAGACACTCCGATGACCAACGGTATAGCAGTTCCTCCACAACCGGACATGCCGGTGCCATCTTCGTCCTCTGCGCCAATTTCGTCACCTGAGGAGGAAGTCGAGATCACGGAAGCGCTGGCGAAGTTGTCGCCGTCTGATCGAAATCTTGCCGAAGCGCAAAGATACTGTCCTGTCGCGGATGCGAATCGTCTCGGCTCGATGGGAACCCCTGTCAAGGTGATGATCGACGGACAGCCGGTCTTTCTCTGCTGTGAAGGATGCGAACAGGACGCGAAAGCCAAATCGAAGGAGACGCTCGCAAAGGTGCGGAAGCTCACGAACACGAATGCTGCTGGGCAGAAGTGACAAACGCAGTGACGCACATGAGGCCAGTCATCAGACGCCAGCAAGCAGTCAGGAATCAACATGATCGAACGAATCATTGAACTTTCCATCCGCAATCGCTACTTGGTGTTAATTGTCGCGGCTGGCTTAACGATCGCAGGCGTTTACGCCACGCTCAACACGCCGATCGACGCGATCCCCGACTTGAGCGAGAACCAGGTGATTGTGTTCACC
>CAZIGP010000473.1:0-1774 GCA_964538425.1 uncultured Pirellulales bacterium
CCTGACTCTTTTTTCTATCTATTCCATCGCTAGTTTTTCTCTTGACCAGCCCCCAATTATTCCAAGGCCCCCATTCTTCCAGGTTGCGGTTTTCTGATCGGAAAAATCGGAAAAGTTTACTTATCTCCTCACGTCCGCGCAGCCGATTTCTTTGGGGTCTGAATTAACCAAATTGCAGTCCTCCTTCCCCCCAGGAGAATGCGAATGGCACAACGCCATCGCGCGAGCGCATCGTCGTCTGCCGACGAACTCGTTACGATTCGATTCGATGCTGCACATCGAGTCGGCGAAAGAGTTTCATCCAACAATAAGTTTGCAAAAGACGATTCCGGCATTCTTTCGTCCGGAAGCAATCGACGAACTGTCACTGGCTTAGTTGTCGGGCCAATGGGGCGCGTGTTGCGTGTGTTGGATCATAGCGGTCTTGGTTATTGGCTTTACCGCTATCGATACTTAGCTTGCTTTGCGGCCATTGGTTTCTGTTCCATTTTGCTGGAACTATGGATGGTGCGACATACGTTACCTGAATACTGGCCGTTACCTTTAAAATCGACTGTGGGATTTTGCGGTGGTATTGTGTTCAGCTTTGTGGCCAACGCATTTTTGAACTTCCAAGTTTCGTGGCGCCATTTGCTGCGCACGTTTGCCTGGTTTGCTGTAATCAGCACGATTTCGTTTGCAATCAACATGGCTGTCGTACGGTCGATTTATGGATTGACCGGAAACCACTATGAGATGCTACGAATTGTTACGGCGGGAGCGCTGTTTGTCATTGGTTACACTTTGCATCGCCGCTACACCTTCGACCAGGCTCGCGATTTTGGTTTGGCTGTTTATGCGTGTGAATCGGAGGATCCACATCTGCTTTATCAGCGAGTAGGCCGCAATTGTGACCACATTCATGTCGATTTAGTGGATCAAACCATGGGCATTCGACCATCGCCCGTGCGGCTAGAAAACATCACCATCGCCCGAAGTTTATGGCGTGGTTGCCCTGTAGTTTTGCATGTGATGTCGCTCAAGCCGCAACAATGGGTCGAGCAAACCTGGAACTGTGTCGATGCTTACTTGTTCCACGTTGAGGCGGAAGATGACTTGATGGAATTGACGTTTGCATGTCGTCAACGAGGCAAACGGGTCGGCATCGTGTGGCGGCCGGGAATCGCAACTTCAGCAATGTTACCTTTTTTGCCTCACGTAGATTTTGTCATGGTGCTTGGCATTCGAGAACCAGGTGTATCTGGACAGAAAATTTGCCCTGAAGCAATCGAAATGGCAGCAACGTTGAATCGACAGCGTGCTCGGTATGGTTACGAAGTGATGTTTGACGGCGGCGTCAAGGCTTCGAATGTTTCGGAGATTGAAGCCAAATACATCGTTGCAGCTTCGGCAGTGTTGAATGCAGAGTATCCGATTCGTGCCGCACATGTGTTGCGAAGTGGAGCGCGATATTACAGTCGAAATCAAAGTGTGGCGTGATTTCAAGGAGTTAAAGACCTGGAAGTTAACGTTGAGAAATATTTCTGAATTAAGCCTCTTGTCCCTTAGCCTCTAACCCTAATCTTTATCCATGTCACTCACAAAACTTCGTGAAGAAGTTTGTCAAATGAATCGACTGTTGCCGGCTAGTGGGCTGGTAACGATGCACTCAGGAAATGCGAGCGGCTACGACCCCGAATCTGGCCGAATGGTGATTAAGCCTTCGGGCATCGATTACGACACGCTTAAGCCAGAAATGTTAGTAGAAGTCGACGTTCGAACGGGCTGGGTCATG
>CAZIGP010000473.1:1784-4373 GCA_964538425.1 uncultured Pirellulales bacterium
TCACCATTTGTATCTGTACCGGCACATGACCAACGTGTGTGGCGTGGTTCACACGCACAGCAACTACGCCACTTCGTTTGCTGCCTGCCATCAGTCGATTCCGTTGTGTTTGACGGCGATTGCAGATGAGTTTGGCGGCGAAATTCCGTGCGCTCCGTTTTGTGAATGCGACGAAGTACAGATTGGTCAGGCAATTCTAAAACACCATAATCGAGCACCAGCTATTTTGCTCGCAAATCATGGTGTGTTTACGTGGGGATCGACGCCCAAAGCGGCCTTCAAAGCTGCTGTGATGACCGAAGATGTCGCTAAAACCGTTCATTTGGCGATGCAGATGGGCAGCCTGAAAATGCTGAATTACGAATCGGCAATGCAATATTACGACCGCTATCAGAATCGCTACGGGCAAAAAGCAGCATAGAAAACGAAATTGGAATTTGCTTCAACAAATCTGACCTAAAATCAAAACTCTTTCCTACATGCTCCCCACACCCCAACTCTCCGTCGTTCTGCCTTGCTACAACGAGTCGCGCGGCATTGAGGCGATCTTAAAGCGTTTCGCTGAGATTGGCGCGGGACATGATTTCGAATTAATTCTGGTCGATAACGGATCGCGCGATAACACACCAGAAGTGCTAGGCTCGCTGTTACCGAAGTATCGATTCGCTCGAAGCGTGCGAGTGGAAGTCAACCAAGGTTACGGGCACGGCATTTTCACGGGTTTACAGGCCGCACGGGGTGAAGTGCTGGCTTGGTCGCATGCAGATTTGCAAACCGATCCGGCTGATGTTTTTCAAGCATTAGATACTTATCAGAAAGCGGCCCAGCCGCGACAAATCTTGGTGAAAGGTGTTCGTTATGGTCGACGGCTCGGCGAGCGAGTTATTTCGCTAGGCATGGGTATTGTTGCCAGCACGATCTTCCGCATGAAATTAACAGAGATTAATGCCCAGCCGAAGTTATTTCATCGCAGCTTGCTAGACAAGGCGACGAATCCGCCGATTGACTTCAACTTCGATGTTTACATGTTGGTAAAAGCGAAACAGTTCGGTTATCGGATCGAAACAATTTCTGTGAAATTTCCTCCACGACAATATGGGCATTCGAATTGGGCTCGCACATGGAAATCGAAACTGCGGACGATCTGGCGAAGTGTGAAGTACATGCTACGGCTGGCGGTCATTGGAGATGAAAACAGAGGTCCGGAAGCGGGAGATAGAAATCCGACGAATACGCATGGGATTAAGCGACCGCATTTATTGGACAAAGCACCGCAGCATGCTGACCGTCCTTCACCCACTTAGCAACTCAAACCATGTCGCGTAAGCATTAATTGACGTTTAAAAACCAAATTTGCAATTTGTGATCCAAGATACAACTTCTTATGGCTCCACGATCTACAACACCGTTTTTTATTTCGCTCGATCCCGAGCCAGCGATTGAATCGCTGGTGCGCCGCCATAAACGTCGCGTGCGTCAATTAGTTGGCGATCAACTTTATCTCAATGATCCACCGCATTTGACTTGCTACTTAGCCCATTTTACCGACAGTAAACCAGTTATTGCCGCGGCCGCTAAGCTGGTCGAAGAATTATCCGCTCCTGACATCCATATTGTCGGCTGGCACACTTTTGAAGCAGATCAATTAACCGGCAACAACACACTGGTGCTAAATTTCGATGAATTAACACAGTCTCGCTTACGATTATTCCAAAGCCAACTTATCGACGCGTTTTCACCGCTGCGCGACCGGACGGCTACGCGGGAGCATTTTGCCCCGCGGTGGGGGGCGCTGTCAGTCGAGCAGCGGTGTAGCGTCGATGAGTGCGGGTTTCCGTTTAGCGGCGTCGGCTGGCACCCCCATTTGACGGTGGCCTCGATCCGCCCTGCCGATTGGCCACGGGTGAGTGGCGACGTGCTAGCTGAATCACCGCACATTTCTGGCTGCTGTCGTGGGTTGACGGTCTATCGTTTGGAAGGCTTGGAACCAATTGCTGTTGCCGCATTTACACTTCGCTGCTATGAGGTGACGGCATGAATGCAGCAATCGCCTCTTCAAATAAAACTGCCGTTGGATGGCCGAGCGAAGAATTATCGCCGCTGGGCACACCTGTGACAGGTTGTGTGATAGCATCCTCCATATCCGGTCTGAAAGCGGAAATAACTTCTGCGTTGTGGCGAGTGATTGATAAGTACGATTGGGTGCAATCAGCTACGCTAACAGGCAGTTTTCTGAACGGCGATGGGTTGCAAGGTATTAGTGATATCGATTTTGTCGTTATCGTCGATCATCTTGATGCTGATAGATTTAAAACGCTCAATCAAGCTTGTGAAGAAGCGTTGCAACCAGTGGTAGAGCGCAGCGGGTACAGTTTGCGGATTAATCCAACGCTGGGCCCATTAAAGTTTAATGACGAGCGCACAGCCGTATTACATTTGATGTTGTATTCGCGGCAAGCTCATGTCGATCATGTGATCAATAGCCCTTTTACCTGCCTCGACTGGCAAAGTTCGCCGGAATTTCACAATCAATCTATGGCTGAAGTGTATCCGGTATTTGCTTTGCAACCGCGGCATTTTCTCGGATCA
>CAZIGP010000474.1:0-4370 GCA_964538425.1 uncultured Pirellulales bacterium
CGCTACGAATTGAGCGTATATTTGATCCTCGCCGTGATATTCTCGATGGCCATCCGACAATAGTATGGAGAATTGGCCGCAAGAGCGTTTATTCGAGCGTCAAATTGCAGCAAGCAATTTCGCCGGTTGAGGAAATATCTACAGACTTGCTTTTGACCAGTGGCCATAGAATGCAATGGCCGCGCACCAGCACTACAAACCAGCCTTGCATTTCAATTGAAACGGCTTACGGCAGGATCGACGGATATAAACGCGGACAATTTGCTCGTTTGCGAATGACGCACGAAAAACCTGCCGATCAAAGTGAATTGATGAGTGCCGTCATTTTGTCGTTTAGCTACTGGTGTGGTTGTATTGTCGAAACCGTGGCATCTGAACATCGCGTAGGGTCCACTGCAACGAAATTGATTGCGACATCTCAACTCGGTCGTCGCTACCGACAAATTGCGCCACCGTTCGGCTATACCCATTACCACTCTGGATTCAACGCACACCATGAGCAGCTTTTGTCAAAGTGTATCGAATACTTTGCGGACCAGAAGAACAACGAGGTTGGAATTTTAATCGCTTCGTTCTTGTCATCGGCAGGCAACCGATTTTCAGTTCACGCGCTGGTTGCATCAGCCTGTTTTGAAGGGCTTGCAAAGTGGGTTTATCATTGCCAGCGAAACCCTCTTCCGCCGACAAAAGACGAATTACGAAAAATCAAGATTGGCCATGTACTCAGGGATTGGTGCGAAAACACTCCTTACTGGTTCGCAGTCGCAGATCGGGATGCTTTCCGAGCGATACGCGACGAAGCCGCGCACGGAAATCTAAATCTATTTGGCAGCGATCCGGCGGAAAAGCAAATATCGTTGGCAACAAGCAATCGTATCCACAATGCAATAAATAAATTGCTTTTCCGTTTAGTCGGATATGAGGGACCATATTATGACCATGCAACGTCAACGGACAGAAATTTCGGTCCAGTGGAGATTCACAACCAGTCCAAAAGCCGGAGTGGTGTTTGACCTAGACGCAAGTAAATGAATGTCGAAACTATTTAGCGATTTCGTTTGGGTCCAGCACAATTCTCGACCATCCTCAGATAAACGGCTTTTTGCTAGAATCAACACGGCCTTGACCGGAGAATTAAGAGGGAAAATGGGCGGCTGGACATTGTATGGACGCGGAACCTAACATTTGGACGCCACAACGCTCGCAACTGAGAGAATGGTTTCGGCTCAATGCACCTTCCTTGCTCTGTCTTTACGAAGGGTGTGTGAAACTGCTCTACGAGAAATCAAATCCAGCCCGGCACCATTTCATTGCAACCGCAGTTCGCGACATTATCAATATCCTTCCTCAAGCAATTGGTGCAGGCAGAATTGGCAGAGGGCTGGATTATCGTCAACACGTAGAGAAGATAGTCAAACATTGGCCTGCAACATCATTGGTCGATGGTGAGGAGTCAGAAAAGTCGGGGACAATTGCCGTGCCTGCCCGCGCATACGTTGCGACGGAAGAATTAGTCAATGCCCATTGCAATCATCCAGTCCAGCGTACTCGGACGGCACACCTACTCCGTGCCCTGATAGAACGCAAATCGCTCGACAGCAATGTCCCAATTGATCGACTTGTTGACGCTGTGAGGGACGTACATACGTGGTTCAGGCAGTGGGATCATGCGAGCGACAAAGCACGTGAACCTCCAACCGATTCGGAAATTCAGAAGCAGTTTGCGAGTCTTGAACAAGCGCTGCATGTAATTGTTGGCCAGTTTTTCTTTGGCACCGACGAACTTGATGCAATCCTTAAAGCAACCAACGAATGAGCAAGTCGAGGCTGCGATCGCGGTGATTCAAGGACCGCATCACGCCGAATACTTCTTTGATCGACTGGAAAATCCCCTATGGATTGTTCCATTGCGTGAGCGAGGGTTCTTTAGCAAACCACCAGCGGCCATAAGGGAAGGCGATTCCCTCCTGGCGTATCGTTGGCCAGAATCTCAGTACCTTGCTCGCATGGCTGCATTCGCCCCCAAGGAAGTTGCAGACTTGTTTGCAGGTCTAAAGACGGATAATTGGCGAATTTTGCACGATGCTTTGCGTGCGGCGAAAGCAATGCCGGCCAATTTCGCTGCGGCGCTTGTGCCGCTCATCATGGAAGCAAGCCGCAGAGAAGTCGCGTTGTATGGGCTGCATGATATTGCCGAGTTGATCGGAACACTGGCAACTGGCGGCCAGCCGGATGTCGCTGTCGAATTGATGCGAGGAACAATGACACTCGGTTGGCTTGATCGAAACAGGGGCCGACAGAATGAAGATGGGCACTGGTACATCCACGGAATTAGCTCCGAAGTGATTCCGGCGTTGGCACCAGTTCGCCCCCGTGAATTGATCGCCCATCTTTCGTCAGAAGTGAAGGCTTCTATTAAAGCAGACAAGCATCAATCGGCACTGTTCGACGACGATTATTCGTATCTTTGGCGAGCCGCGATCGAGGAGGATGAGCAGAACTCGGATTATGATTCACAAGGCCGCCTAGTCGGTTGCCTCCGCGAAGCCTATGAGCAAGCAATTCGTTCCGGTTCGTTGACTCTCGATGATGCGCTGGCTTTGGTAAATCAAGAAACGAGCCTGATCTTCAAGCGTCTAAAGATTCACTTGATTCGTGAATTCGCCGACAAAATTCAAACCTTAGCTCGCAGCACAATCATGGATCGCGAGCTATTTGATGAATATCGCGTAAGACACGAGTACGCAGTTCTAGTGCGGGATCATTTTGCAATGCTTGCACCGGATGAGCAAAATGTATGGCTAGAATGGGTTGACAAAGGGCCAGATGACACGAACAGAATTGCTGACGCCCCAATGCTCAAGAAAATGCAGGACGACTATTGGAGATTTGAAAAACTTTGGATAGTCCACAAATATCTTGTCCCGCCACGGAGTTTGTTCGTCGAGGAAATGCTGCGAGAGCATGGCGAGCCGAAGTTGGCTTTGTACTCCTCGTATTCGCAAACCGAGTTTGTTGGCGACCAAAGCCCTTTTTCTGTTGAGGATTTGAAAAAACTAAGCTTTGAGCAAGTTGTAAGCAAAGTAAAGCAATGGAAACCGCCGTCAGACGGGCGTCGATTCGAGACGCCGAATCTCGAAGGTCTTCGTCGAGTCTTCAATCAATTTATAGCTACCGATCCTGTGCAATTTGCTCCACAGTCAGCTTTGGTCGAAGAGCTTCCCGCACCGTTCGTTCGCGCATTTCTTGATGCGATGCGCACAGCGCTGAAAGAAAATAAGCAAATTGACATAGATTCCGTTCTAAATCTTTGCCAATGGGCAGTAAATCAGCCACTTCACGAGAAATCGTGGGATAGCGATGAGGATGATTCAATTTACGACCAGAATTGGCAATGGACATGGAATGTCGTAGCCGAGATATGTCAAGCGATTTGCGAATTGGTTCCCGCCATCGAACTTCGTGACCGAGTATGGGCAATTATCGAGCCACTCTTGCAAGGAGACACCGAGTCGAACGTAAGTGTCGATTGGGACAACGTGGATATTCGCTCGATTGATTTTGCAACTCATTTTATTAACGCCGCTCAGGGAAAAGCGATGGAAGCTGTAATGAGTTATTCGCGCTGGGTTGGCAATCACCTGAAAGTGCAAAATGACGGCCAGGAATTTATCGAGGGAGGTTTTACCAAGCTACCAGAAGTTCGACGAATACTCGAAGCCAAATTAGTTCCCGAAGCCGCGAGTTTTGCATCGCGCGCGGTGTATGGATGGGACTTCAATTTGCTTTACTGGGTAGATCGTGATTGGCTCTCGACCCATGTCGATTCGATCTTTAATCTCCGTCAGATTGAGATTGAACCGCTCGAAGCATACGGTTGGGCTGCGTGGAATTGTTTTCTCATGGCTCAACATCCCAATATGCGATTCTATACGTTGCTGAAATCGCAGTTCCGCTATGCTGTGGAACAAGTCGATGGCTTGACGATTCAAGATACTCCCCGCTTTGAACCATTCGGCCGCTTGGGTGAGCATTTGATTGTCCTATTCGGGCGCGGACAAATCGGCCTTGAAACGGATGATGGTTTGCTTCGACGATTTATCGAGAAGTCGCCTCAATCGCTTCGTTCAGCAACAATCGCGTTTGTTGGAGATGTGCTAGAAGCATCGGACGATATTCCTACTGCCGTAATCGAACGCTACAAAGCGCTTTGGGATTGGTACTGGCGATCTTTTGGAATTGCCGACGCAAAAGCTGAGCCTGATAGCTCTGTGTTTGGTTCTTGGTTTGCAAGTGAAGCACTCGACGCCACATGGAGCCTGGAAAAACTCGAAGAATTTGTGCAAGTAGTACCCAAGCCCGCGCCAGAG
>CAZIGP010000475.1:0-4368 GCA_964538425.1 uncultured Pirellulales bacterium
TCCTGGATAAGAAATGATTCAAACCATCACTTGCCTAAAGAACTAAAACAACACACCCAAACGTTGATACGATACTTTCAAACTAACACAATGTACTCAGCGATGCATTGAAACATGGCGATTTTGCACAAACCTCCTTTTGATAATTCTCTTAATGGTTGTTAGGTATTGGATTACCATCATCACTCTCACTCGTTGCATATATAAATGCTAAGTGTGGCTGATTTCCGAGGGGGGCTCGGCCAACGAACGACTGGCCGTAAACTCCAAAGGCATAATCATCTGTTTATATTCCACCTGAGCTGAAGGATTACCTTGAAGGTCATCCAACACCTTTGCAGCCCTACGTCCTAACTCAACTTCATCAATGACAACCGCTGCTAATTGCTCACGGATCGACCCTTCTCTCCACTTACCGCCAAACGCAACAATCGACAAATCTTCCGGAACACTCATGCCCAGACGAATCGCCTCAAGGTAAATGCGCTCAGCCACATCAAGGTCATTAGCAAAGATGGCGGTCGGGCGATCCACGGCGTGGAGCATTGTGGTTAGTTCTGCGCGAGCTTGATCGTCACTCGCAGGATTGAGAAAATGCTCGTTGTACAATACTCTACTCTCAGGTATTTCTAGTCCGTACTCTTTCAAAGTTTGGCGAAATGCTTGTTCGTATAATTGTGTGTAGCGATACCTCATAAAGCCGACGAATGCCATGCGGCGATGCCCCTTTTTATATATCGCGTGAGCCGCTACCCTTCCCACCTCACCCCACGCCCAAGTAATTACTGTCGCTTCAAGATCATCCATGCCGCGATGACAAAGCACGAATGGAATGCCGTGCTCTTCGAGTTGTCGAAGTTGGTAAGGCTTAATACCTTCAGTAGTTGGAACGATAGCGACTCCTGTCACTCGGCGATCAATCATCTGCAAAATTGCATCACCCTGACGAGTCATTTCATTATTGGTTTCATAGATAACGATGGGATGATGGGAATCGCTCGCTACCTCACCAAATCCTTTAATAAGAGACGGGTACAACGCGCCTCGAACGTCAGGCAAAATCAGCCCCTGAACTTCCTTTGCAACGAAAACACCTCGTCCAGGAACCCGCTGGATATATCCTTCACTAACCAGACCTCCTAGCGCCTGGCGGACAGTATTGCGCCCAACTCCCAAAGATTCTGCGAGCAGCGACTCGGTTGGCAGAGCCTCCCCGACCTTAAGGCGCTCAGACAGCATTTGATCTAATACAAACTCCCGGACCTGTCTGTGTTTGGGCTGTCGACTTGTTCTCAGTGCTTTATTGGCAGTCATCATGATTAGTGGAACGATAGAGCTTGGAACTGAGCGAACTCTGTAATCATTCGAGCCCCGCTAGGCTTGCAGCATCTTCTCAACGCACGTCGATGTTTCTTAATTTATTCTATTTATATTCCAACTTTATACTAATAAGTGGGTGGGTTGTCAAGCATTTTGATAGGTTTGCTGGAATAATCTGCCTTAATTTGAAATTTCTCCTAATTATTGGCTTAAATTCCATATCTTAATACAGCTCTTTCTTGAATTAACTTCCCAGATCGCTTGTGATTTAAATTATTCCATATATATTTATTCTTAAATAATACTATTTATATTCCATTTTCTAATTGAGCTTTTGAATTGCAAACCTACTTCATATTGGCTTATGAGGCATGGAGTTTGAAAATTATGCCTCTAAATCGCGGTTGCCATCAGAATTGCGAGATTCCCAAATTACTCGCACCATTTTTGGTCGCTGTAATTGCGACTCTAAACCCAGAAAGGCTCGTGATTGCGGCTGATCAGTCATTGTTAGCGTCAGAGCCCTATCAAGCTCAGGCTGAACCTCCGTCTTCGTCTTTTCAAGCCATTGATTGGCTCGTGCTAATTGCCTATGCCGTGTTGATGCTCGGCATTGGATTCTATTACGAGCGCCGCAACAAGAATGCGGAGGATTACCTACTTGGTGGAAGATCAATGAAATCTTGGAGTGTGGGGATCTCCCTATTCGCCACGCTCATGAGCACACTAACGTATCTCGCAGTGCCCGGCGAAATGATTCAGCACGGGCCGATGATTCTCAGCCGCATTCTGGCGTTTCCTCTAATCTACTTTGTCGTGGGACGTTTTATCATTCCCTTCATCATGCGGCTTTCAGTCACCAGCGCTTACGAGATCTTAGAGCAACGGCTCGGTCTAAGCGTCCGCATGCTTGGTTCGGCTTTGTTTCTCGTACTGCGATTGCTGTGGATGGCCTTGATCGTTTATGCCACTTCGTCAGCCGTATTGGTCCCGTTGCTGCATTTGGATCCGGCCGCGACTCCCTGGCTTTGCGTTGTCATGGCGGTACTCACAGTCGCCTACACATCGATGGGAGGATTGCAAGCCGTTGTGTTTACCGATGTGTTACAGACATTTATCATGATCGCCGGAGCTTTGCTGTCGCTGGTATTGATCACAATTAATCTGGGAGGTATCGGTGCGTGGTGGCCAACCAGCTGGGCCGAGCATTGGGACACGCCAAGCTTCTTTTTTTCCACAGATGCGCGAGTATCCATGGGCATGGCCATCATGGCGAATTTTGTCTGGTACGTTTGCACAGCCGGATCAGATCAAATGGCCGTGCAGCGTTATTTGGCGACGCGCGATGTTCAAGCAGCCCGAAAGATGTTTGGAATTTCCCTCATTTGCGATGCCGGAGTGGCACTTCTATTGGCAGCCCTTGGTTTAGCACTCTTTGCTTATTTCAACGCCCATCCCGGCGGCTTGACTAGCGGAGGAATCGCTGGAGAAAATGCCGACCAACTACTACCTAGATTCATTGTTAGCGTGTTGCCACCTGGGATTAGTGGGCTGGTGGTGGCCGGTATTTTGTCGGCAGCAATGGATAGTCTTTCTTCCGGCGTGAATTCAACCTGCTCGGTCATCACGGTCGATTGGATCGAACGCTTTCGACGCGTTAAATTGCAAGGACAACGGAACGTCCGCGAAGCCAAAGTCGTGTCGTGGTTGATCGGACTAGTGGTCGTAATTCTGAGCCTATTTGCCAGTTTTATTGAGGGCAATCTGCAAGAGAAGTGTTACACCGTCGTGAATTTATTGACAGCGCCGTTGTTTGTGCTTTTCTTTCAAGCGATGTTCGTGCCATGGGCAACGACTTTAGGAACTTGGCTAGGAGCGATATCTAGCATTGCAGTGGCCCTGGCTATGGCATATGGGGATTTTCTCGGCCTCAAGTTTTTATGGATAATGCCAGTTTCGCTCGTGACAGGAATTATCGTGGGAGGTATCGCAAGTTTGCTTCCCGTTCAAACTCGGAACATACGAGTTTAATGACTAATTGCGACTAAATCGTCGTGGAAACGATCGATACGCATGCTTGGTTGCAAATATCGCCCTAGTGATTCAAACGCCAGGTAATAAACGAGGGCATTGATATGAGAAGCCATGAACGATTCTCCCGCCACTAACTTATAGCATTGCGAAAGTCATCCAATACCATATTTTGTAGTCAACAGCTTGCCATCGCCATTACCAGGCTTGCTCATTGCCGCGCTTTATGGAGTCACAATGGCGGTGGTATCGGCGGGCATCAATGCAATGGCAACCGCAGCCCTAATGGATTTTGGCAGGCAGCATCCAGTCAGTACGGATACGGATCAAAAGCAACTGCGGCTAGCCCGAGGACTAACCTTGAGTTTTGGTATTCTCGCAACCGGGCTTGCCCTCGTGATCGGCAAGCTCGGAACATTAATTCAAATAACCATCACGATCATGGGTATTTTTGGCGGCCCCCTGTTGGGTATCTTCCTTTTGGGAGTTCTGGTGAGCCGAGCTAACTCGTTTGGCGCGTTGACAGGAGCCTGCGCGGGCACCTTAATCGGAGTTGCAATTGGCTTCCCACAAACGTTCTTGAAAACGGACATTTCGTTTATGTGGGTTGGCATCTGTGCTGCGGCAACAACGATTGTTGTCGGCTGGGGAGCGAGTCATTTCGGCAAGTCACCAACTTTGGAACAGCAACGATTGGTCTACAAGCAAGGTGTTGTACGCGCGGCAAGTTGCAAATAGGCTGATCTGCAAGTTGGCAGGATTATCAGACTCGAACGGTTCGTTAATCCAGCGGCCGTATAGTCTCTGGCTCGTGTATGGTGATTCGCTTGCGGATGCCGGGCTACGAATCAATGTCGGTAATCGGCATTTCGTTCGTGAGTCAATTAAGGATCTGCCTGCTCTCACTCATTGCGCCTGTAAAAAACTCTCCAGCAAATCTCCGAAACTATTGACTCCGCAAACCATTTTATAATATATTGTCGACAAACGATAGTCGCCAATCGATGAATCTAAGCC
>CAZIGP010000476.1:0-4361 GCA_964538425.1 uncultured Pirellulales bacterium
GCTCGACTGGCGAGCTTACGGTCGATCCGATCGGTTCTATGTCAAAGAATTCGAAGCCGATACGAATTTGCGTTGTTGCTTGGTGCTCGACACCAGTGGCTCGATGGATTTTGCTTCCGAAGGACTTAGTAAGATTGAGTACGCTCGTCGCATTGCCGGCGCACTGAGTTATTTGGCAATTCAGCAAGGCGACGCCGTCGGACTCTCGTGCGTTGCCAGCGGCTTAGTTACCAGCATTCCCCCACGTCGTAATCCGGCCCATTTATCAGTGGTCCTTGATTTGTTGGAGCAAACCAAGCCCAAAGGTGAGACGCAATTAGTTCCCATTTTGCACGAACTGGCTGAAACCGTTCGGCAACGGGCACTTATCGTCATCATTTCCGATTTTTTTGTAGAAGCCGAACCGCTGAGAAGTTGCTTCGAACATCTGCGATTTCGCAAACATGATGTGGCCGCTTTTCATTTGCTCGATCCCTTGGAACTTGGATTCACTTTTCGCCGACCGATGCGGTTTTTGGATATGGAAGGCGGGCCCGCCGTGTTTGCGGAGCCCAATGAAATTGCCGAGCGCTACCACAAAGTGCTGCAGCAATATCTGGTCGACATCAAAAAAATCACCTCCGAAACGGCCGTCGATTATCACCGCGTGAAGACCGATCTTCCTTACGAGCAAACGTTGATGCGTTTCCTTGTCGGGCGAACGCGAGGCGGAGGCACGCGATGAGCTTCCTGCAGCCCCTCTTGCTCGTCGCTCTGCCACTGATTGCGTTGCCGATTATCATTCACTTGATCAATCAGCGGCGATATCAAACCGTGCGCTGGGCGGCGATGATGTTCTTACTGGCGGCAAATCGCATGTCGCGCGGCTATGCGCGGATTCGCCAGTGGTTGATTTTGGCGGCGAGAACGCTTGCAGTCGCCGGGTTGATTTTTGCCGTTAGCCGGCCCCTTGCCAGTGGCTGGCTTGGATTGGCAGCCGGCGGCAAGCCAGATACGACGATTATTTTACTCGACCGCTCGCCCAGCATGCAGCAATTGCTCGGCAGTTCGGCGGCATCGAAACTGCAAACTGGCATGCAGCAATTGATCGCCACCGTCTCAGTCATGGGATCAACGCATTGGGTATTGGTCGACAGCGTCGGCAAACAGCCGGTGGAAATCGAGTCTCCGGAAGAAATCTTGAAAACCGCAGCGGCCACTCCCGCAAGCTCCGTATCAGATCTTCCGACAATGCTGCAAACGGCTTACGACTACATTCAAGCCAACCGCTCTGGCCGTACCGAAATTTGGATCTGTTCCGATACTCGCGCCAACGATTGGAATGCAGAAGGCGGTCGCTGGCAGACACTTCGCGACGCATTTCTGGAAATGCAACAAAGTGTTCGCATTAATTTACTTTCCTTTCCGCAAACTTCTCCGGAAAACCTCTCAATTCGCGTCACCGACGTCAGGCGACAAAATACGAATAGCGGCGCAGAGCTACTTGTATCGCTGCGAATTTCCCGTGAAAAATCCAATACCGAAAAAATAAAACTACCGCTCCATTTCGAGATCGACGGCGCACGGTCGGAAACCGAAATCGAATTGAACGGCTCCGAATTCGAGTTGAAAGACCATCTCATCCCACTGGCCAAAAACCAAGAGCGCGGTTGGGGAAGAGTTTCAATCCCCGCCGATATAAATCCCGCCGACAACGAGTTCTACTTTGCCTACGATCAGCCACACCCGCGTCATACGGTAATTGTGGCCGACGATCCTCATGCGGTCCGGCCGTTGCAGCTAGCGGCTTCGGTTTCGCCGCACCCGTCGATCGAATGTACTGCAGAAGTGATTGCACCCACTCAACTTTCAGCCGTGGAATGGGAAAAAACCGCACTGTTATTATGGCAAACCGCATTACCAAATGCCGACGAAGCAAAGCTGGTCCACCATTTTCTTCAGCGCGGGGGGCAAGTAATTTTTTTCCCGCCGCAATCGCCGGGCGATGCTCAGTTTGAAGGTGTTGGTTGGAAATCGTGGTCGGCCGATCACGAAGAGTTGAAAGTCGAAACCTGGCGTGGCGATCAAGACCTACTGGCAAACACACAAAGCGGAGCATCGCTGCCGGTTGGTGAATTGCAAATTCGCAAACATTGCCCCCTGACAGGCGAAGTGACGACACTGGCTGCGTTAAAACGCGGCGTGCCTTTGCTGGCGAGATTGAACACCAACCGTGGCGGCGTTTATTTTTGTGCTACAACCGCCGATCAACACGACTCAAACCTGGCCACCGATGGCGTCGTCCTATACGTGGCCATCCAGCGAGCCCTCGGTGCCGGCGCAGCCGTACTGGGTAACACGCGACAGTTGATCGCCGGTGAGCCACCGTCCGACCTTGGCGACAGCTGGTCACAACTTGCCGGCAACGAGACTTCACTTTCGACCGAATATCCTTACCAAAGCGGCGTCTATTCTGCTGCAGACCGCACGTTGGCTGTTAATCGCCCCGCAGCGGAAGACAACTCACCGATCGTCGCACCAGCAAAGATCAAACAACTTTTTGACGGCTTGGATTTTGTTGTCGTTGAAGGCACTGCAGGCAATACCGCCTCCCTCACGCAAGAAATTTGGCGATTGTTTCTAATCACCATGATGGTGGCTCTCGTGGTCGAAGCCGGCCTCTGTTTGCCAAAGCGCTCCCAAGTTCCTCCTTTAGCCAGTGATGTAGGAAAGAGAGGGACAGCATGAGCGCGCATCACTCCATTTCTTTTTTAGCAACACCTTGGACGATCGTAATTTCCGCGCTAGTGGTATTGCTAACGGCGGTTTTTGGTTACATCGCTTGGCGGCGCAGTGGTTATCTGCGTTCGATTGGCCGATTGGAACTGCTGCGGGTAACTATCGTGGCGCTGGCTGCACTCGTGCTCAATCAACCCGAGTGGGTCGAAGAATATCGGCCGGAAGAGAAACCAGCCATTGCGGTGCTGATCGACGGCTCGCCGAGCATGAAAACTCAAGATGCCGTAATGCCAGGTTCCACGAATACCGCTGCAGTCACTCGCGGTGACGCAATTGCACCACTCACTTCGTTTTCTTCTTGGGATGTGCTTACCCAGCGGATGAATGTGTTTATCCAACCATTTTCGGCAACCGATGCCGCGGGCGGAACCAATTTGTACGACCCACTCGCCGAAGCCTCGGAAAAATACCCGAATTTGCTCGGAGTCGTACTCGTTTCCGACGGCGATTGGACAGCCGGCCCGCCCCCTGTGCAAGCCGCCACAAGGCTGCGCCTCAAAAACATTCCCGTCTTTAGCGTGCCGGTCGGTAGCCCCACGCGATTGCCCGACGTCGAATTGCTCAGTGTCGATGCGCCAACGTTTGGCATCGTCAATAAACAAGTGCGTATTCCTTTTACGGTAGAAAGCTCACTGCCTCGCGACTATACGACCACCGTCACGCTAAAAACGTCTGATGGCGAACAAGTAGAACGTGAAGTGCGCATCGCCGCCATGGGACGCACCAGCGACGCAATTATTTGGAAGCCCAAAGCTACCGGCGATTTCACGCTCACGATCGACGTACCCAAACACGGCGAAGAGCTGCTGCCAGAAAACAACAAGCTAACTGCACCGATCAATATTCGTGAAGAAAAGCTGCGCGTGTTGGTCGTCGAATCACTGCCGCGATGGGAATACCGTTACTTACGTAATGCACTATCACGCGATCCCGGCATCGAAGTTTCTTGCCTGCTATTTCATCCCGGCCTCGGCAAAATGGGCGGCGGAAATAAAGACTACATCAAGCAGTTCCCCGCAGGGCTGGAAGAACTTTCGCAGTACGACGTCGTTTTTCTCGGCGACGTCGGCCTCGACGATAACCAGCTCACCGTCGAGCAATGCAGGCTCCTCAAAGGTTTGGTCGAATACCAAGCCAGCGGTTTGGTTTTCTTGCCCGGAATGCAAGGGCGGCAAGCATCACTGCTTTCAACAGAATTAAATCAACTGTTCCCGGTGGTGCTCGATGAAGCGCAGCCTGGTGGCTGGGGAGCTCGATTGCCCAGCCATTTCGAACTCACAGAACTAGGCCGACGCAGCTTACTCACCAAATTAGCCGACGTTCAGGACGAAAATGCCGAAGTTTGGGAATCCCTTCCAGGCTTTCAATGGTACGCCCCGGTCATTCGTGCCAAGGCCGGCACAGAGGTGCTTTGCACTCACAAAGACGCCTCCAACGAGTTCGGCCGCTTGCCGCTGCTAGTGACGCAAACCTACGGCGCGGGCAAAGTGCTCTTCATGGGAACCGACGGTGCTTGGCGATGGCGCAAAGGCGTTGAGGACAAATATCACTATCGATTCTGGGGGCAAGTCGTGCGCTGGATG
>CAZIGP010000477.1:0-4342 GCA_964538425.1 uncultured Pirellulales bacterium
TCGAAATCGCACGGTAGAACTCCTTCAGCTCTATCGAACCTCGCATCAATCTTGGAAAAAATTTGCGAAAACGACAGGCGTATTTCAAAGTCTTTGGCGGGAATCGCGAGTCGAGGCAGCAAGGGCCTCGTATCTTTATCATCTTTATCACCGTGAGTCTTCTCACAATACAAAGCTGGTTCCAAACTGGCAGCGCAAAGAGATTAGAGCGATTGGACAGGCGTTGTCAAAGTCGAAAGTTAAAACAGAGCAGCGTCCCCATGTTATTTTGATCGATGAGGTATCAAGAGCATTAGGCGAACCAGATCTCAAAGAATATCAGCAGGCATTCTGCAATGGCTCGATTGAAGCTTGGGTGCTACGGGACGTTACCTTCAATGATCCATTGTCTGATACAAAAAACTTCTCCGGTCAATCAAAGGCACAACAGCCTTCAGAACCGGTTCTCAGTTCGATTGGCTTAAATAAGAGAGATTCCGAGTAGTTCTCCCTTCGATAACCATTCGTACAAATCAATTTATTCAACACGTACTGCCATGGAAGGTAGTTGGGATGTCTACACAAAGTTCATGGATGAAAAGAAACTCGCAAAGTTTCAAGCTTAATGCATTCCGTGGCCGCCTTAGTCGATGGATCTCCCTTGGATTGATCCTGGTAATCGTGACAGGAAGCGTAATTTTTGGCCTCTCTCGCTCAAAAAAGAAGCACCCCGATCCATCGTCTTTAAAGCTGACAGCCGTTTCTACGAATCTACCGGCGATTGCCAATACGATTACGCCATTCACTACGGAAGAAGCTTTCCCGCACTTGCGGTTTATGGATATGACTTTCGTCGCACCGTTGCCTGACGGTTCGAATGAATTTTTGGTTTTAGAGCGCCAAGGAAGAATTCAAACGTTTAAAAACTCGGTTACCACCGACAAAAAAAAACTGTTTCTTGATATCGCTGATCTCGTCGGCGACGTGCAAGAAATGGGGGATGATGGGTTATCGGGAATTGCCTTTCATCCTGAATATGCCACAGCCAGTTCTCGTCATCGTGGTGAGTTTTTCTTGCATTACACCATGCATGTCGAGGGAAAACGAGCGATTCGAATTTCTAAATTCACGGTGCCTGAAGGAAGCAAGGTTGCCGACCCAAAATCAGAAGTCGTGCTGATCGAACAACCCGATGAAAACCCCAGCCACAACGGTGGCGCCATTATGTTTGGTCACGATGGCTTTTTGTATGCCACGATCGGTGACGACGATGCGCGACATCCGAACAAGCATGCCCAATTCATCGACCGTGATTTGTTCAGTGGTGTGTTACGAATCGACGTAAATTGCCAAGGAGGCAATGTGAGCCATGCTCCACCACGTCAACCAAATACCGGCAAGACCGCACATTACTACATTCCAGAAGATAATCCTTGGGTAGGCGTGCCGAATGCGCTTGAAGAATTTTACGCCATCGGACTGCGCAATCCCTGGCGAGCTTCGATCGATCGAGTGTCCGGGAAATTGTGGGTCAGCGATGTCGGTGAACACCGTCGCGAAGAAGTAACCATTGTTGACAAAGGCGCAAACTGCGGTTGGTCCCACCTAGAAGGAACCGTTTGGTCGAATTCTCATAATGCACAAGCGCTTGGCCGACCGGAGCACTTGATTGGGAACGAAACGCCACCACTTTATGAATATGAACGCGATGCAATGAATCGTTGCATTATTGGTGGTTACGTTTATCGTGGTCGGCAGTTCCCTGAACTAGTTGGTAAGTATGTATATGCTGATATCAGCGGGCGAATTTATGCCATAGAAGTGGATAAAAAAGACAAATTCGTCTCCAATCGTTTGCTTGCAGTGATGGAAACCGACGGCCACGGCATTTCATCTTTTGCTGAGGATGCCGATGGGGAATTGCTGATCTGTGTCATTCGGCATTTGAATCATGAAGACAGCGAACTACATCGCCTCGTGCGAACCAACATGCTTCCCTCGCAACAGTTACCGAAGCTGTTGAGTGAAACTGGCCTTTTCAAAGATCTTAAAACGCTGAAACCAAATAAAGGACTTGTACCTTTCGAAGTCAACAGCCCGTTGTGGTCTGATCGAGCGGTGAAACATCGTTGGATTGGCTTACCGGCTGGACAAAAAATCCGTGGCGAAATGAAAGGTCCGTGGGAGTTTCCCGTTGGAACGGTGTTTGTAAAGCATTTTGAATTGTCACTTGATGAAAGGAAAGAAGAGTTAGGAGTCAATAGCCAAGAGTCGGGCGGCAAGAATCCGGCGACCGGAGTCGAGAATCAGCAGTTAGAAGATGGCGAGAAAAATGTAAAAGATGGAAAGCAGTTAACCGAAAAGGATTTACCAAAGATGCTCGATCCCAAAATCGGGAAGATGCACCGACTCGAAACTCGCATTTTGGTTCGCGATGCAAAAAGGGGCTACTACGCTGCTACTTATCGCTGGAACGACGACGAAACCGATGCACAACTTGTTGAACATTCAGAGACAGAAGACATTGAATACTGCGATGCTCACGGCCAATCGCAACAACAGACTTGGCTCTATCCCGGCCGTTTCGAATGCATGACCTGTCATAATCCACAGGCTAACTTCGTGCTGGGCTTCTCGGCAAAGCAACTGAACCGTGATGTGAAAATTAGCGGACGAAAAATAAATCAGTTGCGTCGATTTATCGATGCTGGCATGTTCGAAGACGAACCCAAAAATTCTGTGCTCAAAAAGCTTCCACGGCTGGTGTCGCTGGATGATCCTCATGCCAGTGTCGAGCTCAAAGTTCGCTCCTATCTCGATTCCAACTGTTCCCATTGCCACCGGCCACATCGTTATGCGGGACGCTGGGATGGTCGCATTGAAAAGCCGCTCGACAAACAAAAAATTGTCAATCAGACCGCTATTATGCTTGCTTTTGGCGATCCCGACGCCAAAGTCGTGCGCCCCGGCGATCTTGAGCATTCTTACTTGTATCAACGGATGAAAACCGATTCACCTACGATGCGCATGCCGCCGCTTGGCAGATACGTCGTTCATGAAGATGCCGTGAAATTGATCAAACAGTGGATTGAATCGCTGCCGCCAGCGACCGAACAAATTGCCGAAAAAGAAACCGACGAGCAAAAACGATAGATCCTTTGTGGTTCATCATAATTTTTAAATTTTGACTGCAGACTTCTGAATCCCGGCCCCTGACTCCTACTGCATACCATGTCTCCACTGCAACCTTGGATGCGACTAGCTCTGATCATGATCGGCACAATCAATGTGCTAGTGGGTGTGATGATGGTTGGATTCTATCATGAAGGTTGCAAGCTTCTGGGCGTGTCGAAACCCCATCCACTTTGGATGCTGCAAGCTGCAGGCATCGTCACACTACTATTAGGCATCGGCTATTGGTTAGCCTCTCGTCATCCACTGCGTTTACGAGGCATCTTCGTTATTGGTTTTGCGATTCACTTGACGGCTAGTTTATGGATCGTTCGAGCTGTTGTGGTGTATGGATTGAAGCAAAAACTTTTGATTGTCGTTTTACTAACGGCCGTGTTTTATTTGATACCACTGGCGATAATGATTCGGCGGCTATTTTTATTGAAAATGCCAGATGATAATAAAACTTTAACTTGCAAACCAACAACATCGATTGCAACCGGACCTACTTGGGTTCGACAATGGATGTGGGTATGCATGCTAATCACGATTGCATTACCGTCATCATGGGCAGTGGCACATGCCGTAAGTGATTTCAACATTCGCCGAGAATTGAAAAATCGTCCGGCGAAATGGACACCTCTGGCCGTCAATTTGCCGAAGTCGGTCGGCGAAGAATTTCCTTATGCCACCGTCGATGCTTTTCCACATCTACGGTTTGTCGATCCAACTTACGTGACCGAAATTCCTGACGGCACAGGTCGCCTGGTTGTATTGCAGCGTAACGGAATGGTAACAGCGTTCAGCAAAGAAGTTCGTCCTAATGAGAGGCCGACTGTATTCCTTGATCTTACCGATCGAGCGCTCATTGTTCCTGAAAAAGCGGAAGATGGACTACTGTGTTTAGCATTCCACCCTCAATATGCAGACGCAAAGTCGCCACATCGCGGCAAAGTATTTGTGCGCTACACATCGATGGCAGGGGGTGCTCGCTCTAACCGGCTGTCGCAATTCAGGCTGCGATCTGACGGCAGCGAGATTGACCCGACATCCGAACAAATTTTGATTGAAATGCCAGAACGGACGGTTGTTCATAAAGGAGGCGGAGTTGCCTTCGGTCCTGATGGTTTCCTTTATACAACGTTCGGCACCGATGGTCGGCATTTTCCGCACGAACATGCTCAGCGTATTG
>CAZIGP010000478.1:0-4332 GCA_964538425.1 uncultured Pirellulales bacterium
TTTAAGGCTGCACTGGATGCTTGTCTTAACAAGTATGCCGGTAAACCAGTTGGCGTTCTTGTTCGTACGGCGGACGAGATGGCCAGCGTCCTTAAGAAAAATCCCTTCCCAAAAGCGGCTCCTAACCGGACTTTGGCAATTTTTCTAACAGAGCCGACAACGCGGGAAATGTTGGAAGAGATCACCGGTTGTAATGGAGAGCAAGTTCGGCTGGGGAAGCGCGAAATCTATGTTAGCTATGGCGATGGAATGGCCAAGTCCAAACTGAAGATTCCGGCCGCGAAGGCAGGAACTGCGCGGAACATGAACACCGTCGCTAAACTTGCCCAGTTGGCCACTGCCTGTGATCGTTAGCGGAGCACGGTTCCGTCTACGACGCTTACCCGCTGGGCGGTGACATGTGGCTTTTTCAATTCTGGCATATAGCCGCGTTGACCATTGATGCCAACTTGTCTGCCGACATACGGCTGCAAATTCATCCCTGGCGACGGAGTGATGAACGAAACCACTTGATTGGCTTCGTTGACCAAAGCATAGCGCGGCGCATTAGGGCGCTGAGCCACCACAGGCGTTAGTTTTCCGACGCCGTCGTAACGCACAGGTTCATCAACAGGCATCACCGGCGGAAGGGCGGCGGCAATCATGCTTGAATTTTGCGGTTGACCAAGCAGGTCGTGCCGGCGTTTGATATCTTCGAATTTGGCGATCCGATTCAACACCAGTCGCACTTGGCCACGTTCCAAGGCTGTTTGTGATCGCTCGAGCGCCACTTCCCCGCGGCGCCTGAGGGCGGTGAATTCCCAACTGCTCGGATCATCGCTGGCCATTTTTGCAAGTGCAAGATCCAGCGATTGCAACTCTGCCTGAAACGGATCGGCTGGAGTCGCTGACGTTGCGACGGTTGACTCGTTTCCTGCGTCGGTCTTTCGCTTCGACCAAGCAGCGCCATGCTCTTCTCGAAATCTTGCCCGATCGGCATCGGCCGCATCGACCGGTTTTTTATGCACGTCGCGCGGAGCCGTTCGGGGTGAGGAAACTCCCGAGGGGAGTTCGCGTTCGACATATTTGCCAAACACCCAGCGGAACTCGCCCGCCGGCGGCGAAATTTGGCACCACGTTTGTGTATTTTCGCCTTCGCCAATTTGTTTTGTATCAAGAACTTCGACTTCTTCTCCTTTGTCGAGCCGCACTTGATGAACATCGCGCGCACTGCTGAATGAAGTGCCCACAAAGCACGATGTGCGATCTTTCACAACGGTGGCCAGCCCGTTGTCTTTAATCTTCAGCGCCTCGGCAGGCACCCAACTGAAACTTCCTTCGGGCGGCCGAATGGCGTACCAACCGCCGGGATCATGCCGGTAAATTTCCACGGCATCTCCTTTGGCGAGTTTCTCGGTCGGGTAGTAATTTTTTCCCGGACCCGAGCGAACGTAGACGTCGTCGGAAATGGCATAAGCCGTGTACGGAAATTGCTCGGCGCTTTGAACGAAACTGCTGCCGGCAAATGTCAGCCAACCGGCGCACGCCGAAATTACGATGCCGCGAATAGGGCGCATCGAAATGTCTCCTGAATGCAAATTGCTGAATAGCGTTGTGAAAAGATCAACCAACCAAACGTAACGGAATTCTCACGAATTCCTCCACGAACCCAAGCTGACTCGCACGTCAGATAAGTTACACTGGTGTGCGCGTAATACGGCCTGGGCGCAGCGCGAGACCGCTGCGAGGTGGGCTTGTAGCGAAAACGGAGAGACGGTTCAAGAGCAATTCGTTGGCCGCGAGTTGGCCAGGGCAGGAAACCTGCACCTGGTGTGGATGGTTGGAAGACCGACTGTTGTGGCAGTTTCGTGAGCAATGGGTGTTTTGCTCTCATGCTGCTAACCCCCATTCGTGTGGTGAATTGGGTTTGATTGGATCATGAAAACGCCGCCAAATTCGCTGCTTCCGACTGGTGAAATTTGTAGCTAGCAGCTATAAAGGGTTCGTCAGGGGTGCATTGTTTTTGGAGCAGCGGATGAGCAGTTTACGGAACAAAAGCTCGGCTTCGTTGACATCTCTTATCAAACAGGTCTCTGCCATTGGCTTCGTGGCAGCGGTTTGCTTTGCTTGGCCAATTTCGGCGCAGGCAGTCGATATTATCGACGTTGTGCAATCGGCGGCTCTCGATCAGCCGCAGATCAACTTCATGTTGAGCAGACAAGCAGGTGCTAACACTTCATCCAGCGCATTGAGATCCTCTCGGTTGGATTTGGACCTCGCCTCTGCCAGCGGAGATATCTTTGGTTCCATCATTCCTGATAGCGTCAATATCCAAGCGTATTTTGACACGGGTGCTAGCGGTATTTTAATCGGACAGAATTCTGCGACCACGCTGGGAATCGTGTTATCAAAACACAACGGCCAAGACGTTACATTCACCGACATCGGTGTGGCAGGCACAGACACATTTGGCGTCTCGGAAGAGCTGTATATTGGCTTGGCCAATTTCACACCGTCTACCAATGTTGATGATGTTGCAGGATACCAACAACGTGCACTTCCGATACGGGCTCAAGTGGGACCAATTCGTCCAACGACAGATCCTAGCAGCGATCAAATCGATCAAATTATTCAAGCGCTTACTGGCCAAGAATTTAATGTGGTAGGCATGCCAGCGATGACTGGTAAAGTTGTTGTCATCGATGCCCAGAAGGTCAATAAGGTAGGTGCTCTTTTACAAAGTAATCCTAATGCACTCGACGAACTTGCCACTAATCCAGATCTCACGCAACTTACTGAATTTTTGAATAACCTATCGTTGCGAACTTACGTGTACGATCCAAATACTCCATTTCAGGAAAACTCGATAGACGACAATCCTGGTATCCCCACGTCTTCGCATCGAGTGAAGTTAAGCTACGCTTCGTTCGACCAGTTTACTCAGGTTGGCCCTGATGGCGCTGCCGGACCGACGCTTGCGCACAATCCATTTATTGGTCCTAATCCTGTGTTGAATTCACCGGGTGACAATACTCCAAAGGTAAAAATAGGTATGGGCGGCCAGACCGTCGAAGGCAGTTTTTTGCTCGACACCGGTGCTGCCGTATCCATGATTTCGACGGATCTTGCCCAACAGCTAAACGTGCGATACACGCTGGATGCGATGGGCAACTCTACGAAAGGGACCGCTGACGCAAAACTTGAGATTTTCGATCCGGGTTTAAATCAGTATGTACCTATTGCTGACGATAAACAGTTTCAACTAGAAGTTGGCGGCATTGGTGGACAAACGAAGTTGGCAGGTTTTTTCCTCGACTCACTGACCTTACGAGTGATGGCCGAGAATGGCGGTTTGTTGCCGGAGGACTCTTCAGAGCATTTAAATTTTCTTGGCGCTCCCGTGCTAGTTCACGATATTACTTTGCACGGCAACACCCCTGATGAAGACGTCACACTCGATGGCATCTTGGGGATGAATTTTTTGGTGGGCAGCGTCAACATTGCTATCGATGGACTCAATATTGTCGCCGAGGGGTACTCACCGGGGGTATTCGACTGGATTACCTTTGATGAACCCAATGGAATCTTGGGTTTGACGATGGTGCCAGAACCGGGGACTTGGCTACTTGCGGCATCTGCAGTTGTAGGCGGCTGGATTTTAAGACGAAGAGCCAGACGCCGTTGAATTACCGGGGCGGCTTGCTTCAAGGCATCGGCGTTTCCATAGGAACCGGTCCCATGGCTGAAGCCCAAATGACGGTCTCTTCGGTTCCTTCGTAATCGTGAAGGTTTTCGGCGGGCTTGCTAACAATCGTTCCTAGCAGAAGCACCGTGTCTTGTGGCTTCGCGGATGGTTCTTCGGACGTGATGACGAAGACTTCTGTCGGGGTTTTTGCTCCGAGCAATTCGAGCCGCGTGCGGAACAATTTACCTACCGGAGTAGTTTCTTGGGCTCGACCTGCTAAAACAATCCCGGTCCCTTTGCGATACGGCGAAGTCATTCCCACGCTTCCCAGCAAGCCGATTTGGTTTAACTTTGATGTATCGTTGACAAAAGTTTGCAATAGCGCAAGCGAGGCAGCGCGGGCTGCTTTGGCATTGTCAGGGCTTTCATGAAGCAGTGTGACCGCTTCTGCCAATTCAGCAAAGCCGCGGTAACTGGCCGCTTTTAATTTTTTAAGTTCGGCTTCCGGTAAATCGGCTGCTGCGGAGTCAATAGCTTTCGCGGCGTCTTGAGCCTTGGAAATCGCCTGGTTTATTTGCTCGAGCGAGTATTTGGTGTCGCTTTTCGGACCGACCAACGGTTATTCCATCGGCGGCTTTGGCATCGGCGGAGGTGGAAAACCCTGATCT
>CAZIGP010000479.1:0-4324 GCA_964538425.1 uncultured Pirellulales bacterium
CTGCATTTGCGATGAGCATGAGTTCGGTATCGGTCATCAGCAATGCTTTGAGATTGAGAAAGCTCAAGCTATAGAAAGGGGTGTCTGCTGGATATAAAGGTTTTTTTGAGGGGATGACTCGCAGTTGAGCGCTACCGCTAAATCGCTCATCGAAGATGCCAACCATCGAAATTTGGTCAGCATCTCCAGTTTGCCATTAAAGTGGGCTCAAGTAAATTAGACTTGGGCGAATCAAGCCATTTGTTTTTGCGCCGAGAAATCATTCAAAATAATTTCGAATTATTCCCCATCAGCCTGAGCATGCAACCGCCATCGAAACCTAGCGTTGCACCATCGGGACCCGTTCGATCGATTGCTAGTGGCCCAAGCAACAACCTCGAAGGATACACCTTGCTAAGTGTGGATGCCATAATTCGACCAATACGGCATCATACGGTCCTGGTAAATAAAGGGATATTACGGGTAACGAAAAGGGGTCAGAAGTTCTGACTCCTTTTTTCCTTTGACCCCTTTTTTCTCAATTTCTCTCAGCACTCTCCGCCTCTTGGAATAAGTCGCTGCCGACTTGCTTGTCACGAAAAGATTTGAGAAAATCGTATTAACACTAATGGGTGGTTGCATCGGCTAATTCAAACCCAGTCAAATTTTCTCGTCCGGCAATTTTCGATCGTACTGAAATTTCTGCTACTGTCTTATCTGGAGCTATTTCCATGTTGCGACGTGAGTTTGTTTTCAATTTCTCGGCACTGGTGAAATCATTCGGTCAGGCGACGGCTGCACTAATTATCGGTGTGGTTCTTCAATCATTGCCGATGGCCTTTGGCGTCGAAGTTATGAATACCGTGGGGACCTTTGAACCTGCGAATTCATCTTCTCCGCCAGATGAGAGCCCTGCGCAACCGCCAGTCGCAACAGGCGAAGCAACCGCAAATAAGAAATCGCTGGTTGTCCCTACACAACTAACCTATCAACTGAAGCCGGAGCTGAACTATCAGTACGGCATTGAGATGACTTCCGGCGACGATGGAAAAGGCCCTTGGCATCTTGAGGGCACGGTTGGCTACTCTTTGGAATCTTCGAACCCCCGCATCGGTTCCATCATGGAACAGGCGAAGCGCCAACGGCAAGGCATCGCAGAGAAGTCAAGTATTACCGTTCGTTATTTGGCTACTCTCAAGGGCGCCCCACAAGTGCAAAATCATACTTCGTCAGGAACCGTCAGCCTCACTCCAGAGGGCGAGATTTTGTCGGTTGACACACAATCCGACTTTTCCATGATTGTCGCGTCCACAAGCGACCTTGTTTTTGAACGATTACCCCCGCCCAACGTCAATCAATGGAAAGCCGCCGAGCAACGGACTTGCGGGATGTTCGATGCGGCCGTGATTCATGCGCCGACCGATGTCTTAAACCGATTAACCAGGACGGGCTTAATCCCTTGGCCAAATCGTTACGGTGCTCCCACTCCCATGACCATCAACAGAACGGTCATCTCTACCACCACAATCGACGACGAAATGGAATACGAGCTGATCGAATTGGATGATGCTAAGGCGGTGGTCAAATCTCGGCTTCGTTCGGTCATGAATTTTGGTGGCAAGATTGCAGGTAAAATTGAAGGCGGCGGCGAGTACGTGTTTGATCGCAAGCAGGGCGTACTGACAAGCAAATATGCCGATTACAAACTGCGGCTCAGCGCCGACGGAGTTGAATTGTCCGTGCCGTTTCATTTGGCTTTCATTCTGAAAGACGCTCTTACTCCTGAGGAAATGAAAACTCGCGCAGAGCAAAGCAAACGTGAAGCAGAAGAGCGCATCGCTAAGTCTCGCAGTGAAGCCGCAGCACGCAAAGCAAAACAGCAGGAAGAAGCTGCAGAAAAACTAGATCGCGCGATCGCCACGCTCAAGAACGCTTCCGCATCGTCAGACGAGGCCCACCAAGCCCTAGGCGATTTGGCTCTCGCGGGCCGAGAACTATTCCCTCGCGACCGCCTCAATCGAACCGCCAAAGCAGATCACCCCCGCAAGACCGAGGTCTCAACCGTGTTAGACTCCTTTCTGAAAAGCGATGTTCAAAGCATCCGAGAGCAAGCCATGAACGCCGCCGAATATTGGGCCACGGCCACGAATATCCCGGCGTTGCTCGAAGCATTAGAATCGGCCGATGTTTTTAAACGCCGCGACATCATCAAAGCTTTGGGCGCCACGGGAGGAAATGCGAAGTCTGCCGCGGTGTTGGCGCGGCTGCTGGAAACCCGTTCACGAAACGATGCATCGCGGGCGCTATTTGCAATGTAGCAATATGCAGAGCCGGTCATTCTTCCGTTCGTGCTATCCACGGATGTAAACACGCGGCGCGAGGCATGCCAAGCCTTGGCCGAGATTGGCGGAAAGAAAAGCCTCCAAGCACTCGAATCGTTGATGCGAGAGTCAAGCAAAGACGACTTTCAATATCATGACGTGAAACAAGCTATCGAGAAAATCAAAGAACGCCTGGCAGTCAAAGCCGATTAGCAGCCCAAGGCAATAATGGGTACCTGGTGTCAGCCAAAAAAGCAAAAATGGGGCAGAACTGAATGGCACTGCCGCTTGCGGCGTATGGACTTACGTCGGCGCGATGACGGATAGTCAGGTCGAGATCGAGTTTCTTAGCTAGTCGCTTCACCCTCAGACTTTGAGACATTTCGACTTTTAGCCTCTGGACTCTTCGCCTCTTCTCAACCCTTTCTCAGCCAATCGCTAATTGCTAACGTCAATCGCTCACAACCCTGACAGCTTACTAACACCAAATCGGACCACTTCAGCCGCGCCTACTACGTATTTTCTCGAAGAAAACGACGTTCAAGACCTGCCAAGTGCCAGACTCAGAAAAAATCGTGACAAACTGTCACGAGTGCTAATCGATCTTTGAAAATTTAAACGAGTTGCGCACCCGAGTGATCCTCGCTGCGCAGTCTCCCGATCGCGGCCGATCCCGGCAGCCCCTGCAGCGACCTGTCCCAGAAATCAGATATGATTATGATGACCCTAGCAATTTAACCAGCGTCACCGACGCCCTCGATTACATGGCGTTTGAGACATTTTATTTTTCTTGAGCAGGCAAATCGCTCGCAATCTTTTGTTCGGCAAACAAATTGCTGTACTTGGTCTGCTCCAAGCGCACGATCATTAATTTTTGTTGCACTTGGTCGACTTGCGGTTCGGTGAAGAAATAATGCCCTAAGGTGCCAGGACGATTGGGAAGGCTTGTCAGCACCAACATTTGATCAGGCGCCAGAGTCGATTCAAATGCAAAATTCTCAAAAATCTTCTTTTGCTTGCCCGATTGCGGCCGAAGCTGGCCATCCTCTGGCTCGCTGATGAACATTTGCCGGGGCTCGCCATGATGCAGTTCTGGAGTGACATGCAATTTCACCCGTCGATCTCCGGTAGCAACTGCTCCGACGTTAAATATGCCTTGCGCGAGTCGATAAGGCTTGCCAATTACATCGTCTTTGTCGCGTAGTAGCAACGGAATTTCGTCATAGATTTTTGAGGCAACGATTTGGCCACGCCACCCGGAATGCAATTGCATGAATTGACGCACGACCACGGGAGGTTGCGAAAAATTTGCCGCGGCCTCAGTCACGGATGCTGGCTGTTCATTAGCAACCAGTAGCCGCGAAATTTCGTTGGGAAGCTGTCCTACAATCAGACCCGCCCGAAATCCGTTATCCGTCAACGTGCGACGTGTTTCGATAGGAATCGATTGTTCGTCGATTTGCGACCAGGCGGGGCCATTTAACTCTGGGTCACCGAGAGGAAATCGAACTGTGAGAATTTCCAAACGAAAACCATCGGCAGCCAAATCAACCGGCTTAAGCAAAGACTGGCGGCTCTCGCTCGTAGGCAACGCAGGTTCAGACAGTTGCCAAGCTTGGCAGCCTGCCAAACCTGCAATTGCAATCACCATGGTTAGGTGCAGAACACGAAACACCGTGCAGCCACCTGTGCGATGTGAAGTTGTTTGATGAGTAACTAACCGCGCAAGACCGCTGCCGGCCGCCGATTAGGTTAAAAGATAAGGACGGGAAGAATACGCATTTGCGCCATAAGCGTCAATGCAGGACCCCGCAATGCTTTACATGCTAGCACTGCCAGAAAATTCGACGAATCGCTCTAGGGCTGATCGCGGTACGTCGATAGAATCTCGCGGATTTTCCAGCGGTTGTTTACCACACACATCCACGAGGCAAGGAAGCCGAGGTTGGGTTTATGACGAGATTTGCGCGCGTTTGGGTTACAAGAAGTAGCATTGGCGTTGTTCTATGGTTTAACGCTGTAGC
>CAZIGP010000480.1:0-4320 GCA_964538425.1 uncultured Pirellulales bacterium
TTCGCTGGTCCAGGTAAGGAGTGGAATTCCCAACGGAATTTGACCGAAGCCGATCGCAATGTAGCCTTCATCTTCTGTAGCATTGGAAGGAGATGAATTTACGGGAGTAACAATAGGGACATTAGGTTCGGAGGATATTGCTCCGGCCGGAAATTGACCCAAAGTCGCACCAGAGCTTTGATGAAATTGCCATCCGGCCTGCTGAACCGAAATGGCAAAGTCTGTAGTATTAGGAAAAATTTCTGCGTAGACAGTTGCGCCACTCGCCATCCTTACGGACCAATCAACCGATCCTGCCAACCCTGCCATCAACACAATGGCAATACTTAAGGCATGTGATTTCATTGTTGCATCTCCACATTAAAGACAAAAAAAGAAAAAAGAGACGAGCCTATTCTCTACCGCGCCAAATACCTTGTCCCTCCTTTTTACAGTAGCTGTTTTAAATAAATGCCACTCGACAAACTTCTTTGTTCACAAGTTACTCGGAAGTATTTAGCAAATTGCAAATCAACAGTTTAAATAAACTGTTTAAAAACTTATTGATTTTAATTTCTATTTCTCAGCAATACTTCGTACGCTTCGCAGTTCCACGGGCACAACGACACGATTTCTTCCTGCAAGCCCCGCAGGCTTCGGATTGTTAAGGATGCTAGCCCACAATGTAGCCATCTCCTCAGGACCTATTTTTGCGACTGAGTGGGGGCATTCATCACCCGGATATTCAACCTTTCCATTCAGGCCTGTCTCAAAAACGATTTCAAGCTGTTCGGGCACCTTAATTTGAAGATCAGATACAACGGAATGGATTGCATTTCCCAGGAATCCACCGCGGGCAATTAATCCTGTTATTGGTCGGTCGGACTGAAGTAAATTTCGTACGGCCGAACTCCAAGTGTGGCTCTCGGTAGGGACGATTCGTAATACCATCGCATCCGGAGGCAAACCGGCCGCAGAAAGAGCCGCGCTTACTCCGTCAATGAAGTCATGATCTCCAGGACGTCCATGAGTAGACGCAATCAATCCCATTCGTCGATGTCCACGTGAAATAAGGTAACTCGCCAAAAGGCGCCCCGCTTCAAAATTGTCTCGGTCGACGGATGGCAAGCCAATCACATCGTCGTAAAGAGATCCACATGCTAATGCTGGCAATTTGGATTCAGCAAGAAATTGATAAATTTCGCGAGGGCAACTTACGGCGAGAATACCCACGAGCTCGCTACCAATCGTGATGGAACGAAGCAATCGCTCGACGAATCCAACAGCGTCCGTTGTTGGCAAGAAAGTAAGGTTCACACTCGACGCCGAGATCTGGCTGCGCAATGCCCCTAGAATTGAACTTAAGCGATCAAACTCAAAACCTATACGCTTGTCCTCAGTCGCTAGCACCAAAAGCGTGCGCACTTTTGTTTCAGGAGCTGACACACCGGCTGGTCCAATAAATGTACCCAGGTTACGGTGTCGAATTAATTTTTCTGAATTTGCCAAAAAACGAAGCGCTCGCTGGGCAGTTGATCTGCTGACTCCTAGCATTTCTCCTGCTTCATCGGCGGTAAGATAAGTGTCACCTTCCACTAATCCCCGTCTCGATATGTCCTCTTCTAAACGAGCAGCAAGGCGGTGCACTGCCACTTTTTTATTTTTTAGTAGTGTCATAGATCGCATTTAACCATACATGTGCCAATAAGTCAACAATTTAACCAAATAAAGTCTAAAAAATAATAAGTCCTAATTTTGCCCTACTTTTGATGATCTACTTGATTTCTAGTATTTTAATAATCTCAAACTGTTCTTTACGTGGCTTCCATTAGGTTATTTTGCTGGTTAATTTGGCCAAACTATTGAAAAATTGGTCTTATTGTGGTTTAATCGAGCTGACAGTCGCTAGCAAGCCAGGCCCCACAAACGCTGGGTTAGTCGGTTGCAGGAGCTTTTTTGATGGCAGTTTAGCGATTCTCGTTACAAATTTTTGTCCAAAGTTTCTGAATCTTCGCAAAGGCCATTTTCAATGACATTGACATTATGTAACCGCTTTGCAGTCCACCCAATACTTTTATTTGCTTTGTTCAGCCATGCATGCGCCAAAGACAACGATGCAAAACCCGTCGCAAAATTGGACTACCAAGTTGAGATCGATACGGTACTCAAACACGATGACGGAAAATTTCTTTGGTATCATCCGCGCGTCGCGCCACTACCCGGATTTGCTCCCGCAAACGGCACAGCAGTGCTGATGACAATCCAGAAGCATTTATCTACTTCCGACCATTACTCTGGTTTGTATGCGATGCGAACTGACGATTTGGGCAGGACATGGACATCACCTGATGAACGTCCAGAGTTGGCTTGGGTCCCTGAAAGCAACGAAGTGGATATTGCTTCCGGTGACGTGACTCCGGCTTGGCATGCCCCAACGGGTAAAGTGATCGCTGTCGGAGCGCGAGTGCGCTATAACAAAAAAGGCGAGCAACTAAATGATAAACCTCGATCCCATCAGACTGCTTATGCTGTTTATGACCCTCGAACTAACAAATGGACTCCATTGCGCCGAGTTGAGCTTCCTGAAGGCGACGAATTCAACCTTTTCAACCTGGCGCGCTCGGCTTGCTCTCAGTGGGTTGTGCGGGAAGATGGCATGGTGTTGTTGCCATTCTATCATGGCCTTAGCTTAGAAGCTGGCACTCATATCACTGTCATAGAATTTTCCTTCGATGGCGAAAATCTAAAGTATGTGCGAAAAGGAAACACACTGGCTTTACCTAATAAACCAGGAGCGGGGCTCTACGAGCCTTCTTTAATTAAGTACGACGAGAAGTACTATCTCACGGTTCGCGAATTACAAGGAGCGTATGTTTCAACGAGCGATGATGGATTGAACTATTCTGAATTAAAACCGTGGACTTTTGATGATGGAAGCGATCTAGGAAGCTACAATACGCAGCAGCACTGGCTTGCTCACAGTGATGGATTGTTGCTGGTTTATACTCGTCGAGGCGCGAATAACGATCATATTCCTCGCCATCGTGCGCCGCTTTTCATTGGACAGGTTGATCCTTCCCAACTCTGCATAATTCGCAACACCGAGCGTGTGCTGATTCCCGAGCGTGGAGGCGAGTTAGGTAATTTCGGCGCGTCAGCCATTAACACGGATCAATCCTGGGTCACCGTTTCCGAAGGAGTGTGGGATGACGACAGCCGCCGCCGGGGAGCAGAAGGCGCGACGTTCGTGGCTCATATTTTGTGGGCAAAGCCCAATCAACTCATGCAGCAATTACAAAAAAACAAGTAACTCAAGAGCCAGCAACAACAATGATAGGAAATATGTCAATATTTGCCAAACGATTACTCAGATGTCTTTTTGTGGTACTGACTGTCGCAAATTCAGTCTCTGACTCAAAGGGCATAGCAGATGAAAAATCTTCTACCGCCACGACGGACCATCAAGATCTTCTGTATTATCACGACGCTGATGGCCGCAAAAAAAGTGTTACGACAATTCCGGAATGGGAAATTCGACGACAGAACATCATTGCGAGTATGGAGCAAGTCATGGGTGATCTGCCAAAAGACGCCAGACGCATACCGCTCAATATGAAGCAAATCAATGAAGTTCGGATCGGAAATTTAACGCGTCGGAAGATTACGTACCAGACAGAACCGGGTAGCGAAGTTTCTGCATATCTTATTTTACCAGGTGCAACCAAAGAAAAATCTGCGGCAATTTTGTGTTTGCATCAGACGACATGGGACGGAAAGGGCGAGCCGGCAGGCGTAGGCGGCGACCCTAGTCTGCACTATGCCTTACACTTAGCCGAACGCGGCTATGTAACGCTCGCTCCCGATTATCCATCATTTGGCGAGTCGAAATGGGATTTTGATCCCAGCCATGGATATCAAAGCGGCACGATGAAGGCTATTTGGGACAACCTGCGGGCTGTGGACTTACTTGAGCAGTTGCCAGAAGTCGACGCCAGTCGTATCGGATGTATTGGCCATTCGCTCGGTGGTCACAATGCCATGTTTACGGCAGCGTTTGATCAACGTCTGAAGGTAATTGTGTCGAGCTGTGGATTCACTCGCTTTCATAAAGATGATATGCCGAGTTGGACTGGCCGGACCTATATGCCTCGGATTGCATCGTTATATCACAACGATGCCAATCAAATGCCTTTCGATTTTACAGAAGTTATCGGCGCGTTTGCGCCAAGGCCATTCCTGGCTTGTGCAGCTATCAACGATGCGGACTTCGACGTAAACGGCGTCCGTGAAGCAATCACGTCTGCAAAAGCTGTCTATGAACTGTTTGGAAAATCTGATTGT
>CAZIGP010000481.1:0-4318 GCA_964538425.1 uncultured Pirellulales bacterium
AAAGCTGTAGCTGTTGCTCTGCTGTGGTCAGCTCAAATCGAAGCTAATTTAGGCCGTTATCCTGAAGCCGAGAAGTCATATCTGCGATCGCTGAAAATTCAGGTAGGGCTGTATGGAGCGGATCATCCGGAAGTGCTTGGCTGTTTATCGGGGCTGGCTAGCGTGACGTATGACCAGGGAAAATACACCGATGCGGAAATGTTGTATCGCAAGGTGATTGCCCTCAGCGAGAATCTGCCAACTCGCGACGAGAGAAATTTCGCAGTAAGTATCGATAATCTTGGTGTGGTCTTACGAGAGCTCGACAAGCTCGATGAAGCCGAGGCAATTCATCGTCGGGCACTGCCGCTGATGGCGCGGGCCGTGGGTTCAACGCATCCCGATTACGCTGCCATTTTAAACAACTTAGCTCTGATCTATCAAAAACAAGCGAAGTATTTGGACGCGCTCGCTCTTTCTCGTCAAGCGCTGGCGATCAAAGAGCAAGCACTTTCTGCCGATCATCCCGACGTGGCTACCTCGCTGACGGATTTGGCGAGCCTTCATGGTGATATTCATGACTTTGACGAAGCGAAACGTTTGGAGCGCCGCGCAATGGGCATACGAGAAAAGATACTGCCTGCCGGTCATCCCGACATTGCAAAAAGTTACAACAATTTGGCAATCTATCATTTTGGCGCCAACGAATTTCTCGAGGCGGAGAAGCTTTATCGCCGTGCGCTAGCGAACTATGAAAAATCGTTGGCAGGAGATCACCCCTATTTGGCGACTGGGCTACAAAACTTGGCCACAGCGCTGCAGGTTCAAGGAAAGTATGCCGAAGCAAAGGAACTCTATGATCGCGCGCTGGTTATTTACAAGAAGACGCTAGGAAATGAACATCCCGACGTGGCACTGTGCCTGCACAATGAATCGTCTGTGCTGGCAAGCATGGGCCAATGGCGTGAAGCAGCAATTGCCATTGAACAAGAACGACGTATTAGCCGTCGACATGTGGCGCGGGTACTGCCAAGTTTAAACGCTAAACAGCAGATGTTTTTTCTTGTGCTCCAAGACAACGATCATCGCTCGAGTGGGTTGTCGCTAGGGCTTCAGCAACAAGAGTCGCAGGAATTAACGAACCTCTCCGCCGGTTGGTTGCTTAATGGCAAGGCATTGGCTCACGAAGCATTGGCGCAGAACGCACTATTGATGCGAGAAAATAATGATCCGGAAATAGCCGCATATGCGAAAAATTTGCTCGATGTGCGCCGACAATTGGCAGGGCACGTGATAGGGACGGGTGGTGGAAGTGAAGACCTCGCTAACCGTCAGCAGGTTGAGCAATTGGAAAACCGTGAACGGGAATTGTCGGAGTACATTTCAGCACGAATGGGACGGAATCTTTTACGCAACCCTTGGGTAGAAGTCGACGAAGTTCGCAAATCGATTCCGCAAGACGCGGTGCTGGTCGACATTGCCCGGTTTTATGAATTTGATTTTGAGACAAAAGTACGAGCCGAGTCTTGGAAATCGCAACGATATGTTGCTTGGATTATTCCTCCGGCCGGTCACGGTGAAATCAAAATTGTCGATCTTGGCGAGGCAAAATTGATCGACGAGACTATCACCGCCGTTCGCAAAGTCATGAATGAAGGGCAGCGATTGATGGCAGCCAGCGCCGCAAATCGTGAACGTGAAGAATCGGAAGCGGAACGCGCGGTTCGACAGCCGCTTACCAAGCTATCGCAGTTAGTGTGGAAACCGATTTCACAAAAAATCGATAATGAGACGAAACAGATTTTGCTCAGCCCAGATGGATCACTCTGGTTGGCGCCATGGTGTGCTTTAGCGATTGAAAACGAAAAATACCTGATCGAAAAGTATTCTGTTCGTTATCTCGTCAGTGGCCGTGATGTCGTATCGAAGCAAACTGATGATCAATCTTCAACACCACCAGTGATTTTTGCCGACCCGAATTTTGATCTTGGTACAAGTGAAGTTGAATCGGCCACACGCGCCGTGCTGCGTAGCACACAAGTCGCGCAGAACGATGCCGTACGATCGTTAGGTCCGACGACGACGCGGTCGGCCTTGCCTCGCGTGGCACGCTTAAAAGGTACGGCCGATGAAGCTCAGGCAATCTCTCCGCTGCTCGCTGAATATGCCAGGCGAAACCCAGTTGCCTACCTTGAACGATACGCTTCAGAAGGCATCTTCAAAGCAATTAGAAACCCACAAGTGTTGGTGCTAAGTACGCACGGATTTTTCATGCCTGATCAAACGAGCGAGCATGAATTGTCAGGCAGCAACACCGCTAACTCGAATGCCCCTCGTCTGCCGTCTTGGTTAAGAGTGGATAGCGGTGCATTCGAACATCCGCTGCTTCGCTGTGGTTTACTTTTAGCTGGATGCAACCAAAGCAAGACGAGCCGCGACCGTCAAGGAGCAGCGGAACAGGCCAATTCCAGCGATGATGGCATCCTGACTGGCATGGAAATTATCGGCGTGGATCTTCGCGGCACCGAACTTGTAGTACTCAGTGCTTGCGAGACTGGTTTGGGCGAAGTGCAAAGCGGTGAAGGAGTCGTCGGCCTGCGGCAAACTTTTCAACTGGCAGGCGCGAAGAGCGTCGTCGCCACACTGTGGCAAATTCCGGACAAAGAATCGGCCACCATGATAAGTGAGTTTTTCACGAACCTTGCCGCTGGTCAACCAAAAGCAGAGGCATTACGGAACGCTCAACTCGAACTGATTAAAACAAGCCGCAAAAACCACTCCGCCGCCCATCCTTATTTTTGGGCAGCATTTACAGTGACTGGCGATTAAAAGAAAAAAGACCTAAGCAAACAACTCCATCACCGGCTTACCTTTGCCGTCGTTCGTCGCATAAAACGGCCGCTGTTCGATTTCAAACGCCATCTTAGGAGAGATGCCCATTGCCGTAAAAATCGTCGCATGCATGTCGGTTACGCTGATGGGGTTTTTGATCGCCATGCAAGGGCGCTCCGGTGCGCTTTCGCCGTAGAGTTCGCCGCGTTTCACGCCACCTCCGAACATTACCACGCTGCTAGCGCCGGTAAAATGACGGTGCAGACCGTATTGCATCATTTCTTGCAGCTTGTCGGTCTTCGCGCGAGATTGATCTTTGGCGGTGCTGCCCGGCACGCCTTCAATCATCATGTCGCGACTGAACTCACTGGCGATCACGACAAGAGTGCGATCGAGCAGACCTCGCTCTTCCAGATCGAGAATAAGTTGGGCGATCGGGCGATCGATCTCTGATTTCATCCGTTTTGCCGTGATGTGGCCATTTTCATGCGTATCCCAGTGAATAAATGGGATATACTCCGTGGTCACTTCGATGAATCGTGCACCAGCTTCGGTCAGACGACGGGCCAGCAAGCAGCCTTGGCCGAAACGACCGGTGTTGTATTTGTCGTAGCTTTCTTTGGGTTCCAGCGTTAGGTCGAACGCTTTAGCCTCCGATGAACCGAGCAAGCGATGTGCGTTATCGATCGAACGCAGCATCGACTCTTTCTGATATTCACTCCCAAGTTCTCCTAAAGTGCTGTATTTGATAAGTTCTTTAAACTTGTTGTAGCGTGAGGTGAATCGCTCTGGTGTCATTCCTACTGGCGGACGCACCGCAGCCATGGCTTGTTCGGGGTTTGGTAACGTGAAAGGGCCAAACTCATTGCCGAAGAAACCGCCGGTATGAAAAGCCTTCAGTTCTTCTTTTTCGCCGTTGTCTTCCAGTCGCTGCCCGATGTCGATAAAAGCTGGGATCGCTGGATTTCGCGGGCCGAGCACTTTAGCAATCCAAGCTCCTATATGCGGTGCGGCGACTGTCTGCGGCGGCACGTAACCGGTATGCCAATGATATTGGTGCCGCGAATGCAGAATGCTGCCAAGATCGGGTTGATAGTGGGAACGGATTAGCGTGCCCCGATCCATGACCTTGGCAATATTCTCAAGCCCTTCGCTGATCTTGATGTTATCGACCACGGTGTCAATGGCGGGAAACGTGCTCATCACGTTTTCGACAGCCAGATCTTTCTCAAACGGCACATATTTTTTGGGATCGAACGTCTCCGGCGCTGCCATGCCACCAGCCATCCACAACAGAATGAGCGTATCGGCTTTGGCTTTAGGATGCTTGATGCCACCAATCATTTCATGAGCCAAGACCGGTCGTGGCTGGCCCATTGCCATGGTGGCCAGTGTCGCAGCCGAAGTGGCTTTGAGAAAATCGCGGCGTGTAAGGTGATTGTCCATAAGGCACCTGCGTATCATTTTACGAGTTGAAACTCCGGCAATACAAACACGCACCAAAGCA
>CAZIGP010000482.1:0-4301 GCA_964538425.1 uncultured Pirellulales bacterium
TGATGTCGCTGTAGCAGATGTTTTACATCGGTTGCCAGATATCCCTTTCCAATAATGCCACTTAGGCCACATTGGAGTAGCGCCGGAATGAATCGATTCATTCGTCCGGTCGTGGTAGGGCCAGCCGAGCCGATAACTCGACCCGGTGGTGTGGGTGAAGGGCCGACGAAATAGAGGAGCTGACGTTCCAGTGAAATAGGAAGGGATTGGCCATCGACAATTAAGTCATTCAATCGCGCACAGGCTTGGTCTCGGCCGGTCAACACGGTACCAAATAGTTCAAGTTCATCCCCCGCGCGTAATTCGTTAATCAATGCAGGAGTGAATGGCAAATGAACCTGCCGAATCATAGCACCACTTCCTGATGTCGATGGGCGTGACATTCGATGTTAACACTCACAGGGAGTGAAGCAATGTGACAAGCAAAGACTTCAATCTGTACTGCAAGTGCCGTTGTTATTCCACCGAAACCTTGCGGACCAATACCTGTACTATTGATTGCATTAAGTAATTCGTTTTCTAATTCTGCGATATGTGGCAAAGTGCTACGGTCGCTAACTCGTCGCAACAGCGCGCGTTTGGCAAGCACCGCGGATTGTTCAAACGATCCGCCAATTCCTACACCGACAATCATGGGTGGGCAGGCGTTAGGCCCAGCTAGCTTTACTGTCTCTATTACGAAATCAACGATGTTCTTTTTCTCGTCCGTGGGTTTAAGCATCGTAAAACGACTCATATTTTCGCAACCGCCACCTTTGGCAAGCAATTGCAGTCGCAACTGTTCGCCTCTAGCCAACCTGGTATGAATCACCGCCGGCGTGTTGTCTCCGGTGTTGCCACGTAGTATTGGATCTGGCGATACGGATGCCCGCAGAAAACCTTCTTGGTAACCTTTGCGAACACCTGCATTAATCGCGTCTTCGAGTAAGCCACCGCTAATATGAACATCTTGCCCCACATCCACAAAAACAACGACGAGACCTGTGTCTTGACACATTGGTAGCTGTTGTTCTTTGGCAATGTCTGCATTGTTCAAGATGTGTAGGAGCGTTCTCCGGGGTAACGATTTTGTTTCAATATCGGAGCCTGCAACTAATGCATTACGAACATCATCAGTCATCTCTGTGTTGGCCTTTTGGCACATCACAGCAACCGTATCTCGTATGTGATCGAACTTGATCGTTTTCATGCGTACACAAAATTGGCAACGCTGCTAGGTGCGGGTGGTTCGCTATCGATCGCAAATGCCAAAGCCTCGTCATTTACTTCTTTTGCTCGCTGTTGCCGCTCGTGGAATTCCGTTTCGCTGACTCCCATTTCACTGAGCATTTTTTCTAATCGGGGAATCGGATCGGCGGTTTTCCATTTCATTGCCTCTGATTCGTTCTCATACTTTCCAGCAGAAATTGCACTGTGTCTCTCCCATCGAACAGTCTTACACTCGATCAGTGTAGGCCCCTTTCCTTCACGGGCGCGAACGACGGCTTCATGCATCGCGTTATAAACCAGCACGGGATCGTTACCATCCACCGTTACACCGGGAAGGCCAAAGCCTGCAGCGCGTTGAGAAATATTCTCGATCGGAATAGCCATATGGGTTGGGACAGAAATTGCAAAGCCGTTATTTTCACAGACAAATACCAACGGTACTTTCCACAAGGTCGCCATATTTAAGGTTTCGAAAAATGCTCCTTCACATGTTGCCCCATCTCCAAAATATACGATGGTTACACGTCCATTCCGGCGAAGTTTGTTCGACAAAGCCATACCTGCCGCAATGGGGATATGAGCACCAACCACTGCATTGGTTCCCCAAAAATCTTTACTGACATCGCATAAGTGCATTGATCCGCCCTGCCCGCCACAACAACCAGTGTTTTTGCACAGCAATTCCGCCATGAGTGACTTAACATTCAAGCCTTTAGCGATAGCATGGCCATGACCTCGATAGGTGGCAAACACCTGATCGGTTGGCTCCAAGGCTGCTGCTCCGCCCACAGCGATTGCTTCCTGGCAGATACATGGGTGAGTACTGCCACCAAACAAACCTTTGCGATATGAGCCGATGGCATTCTCTTCAAAATATCGGATCGTCCACATCTGCTCGTACCAATTGAGCAAGGTATCGACATTAATAGCTTTCATGACTCTCATTCTCATTAGATTTTTTGTTGCAGTTCTATTGCATTACTTTTCGAACAGCTTGCTCAATGTCGGAGACATTGGGGTATACCACGTCTTGTAATTTCCCGGTTGGAATGGGGAGGTCCTGTGACGTGACGCGCTCGATAGGGGCTTGTAGATAGTCAAATGCGCCTTCCATTGCAGTTTGAGCAATTTCTGCACCGACACCGCAAGTCTTAACTGCTTCATGTACCACGACAAGGCGACCGGTCTTAATTACCGATTGACAAATTCCTTCGCGGTCCAAGGGAGCTAATGTTCGCAGATCAAGAACTTCACATTCGATTCCTTCACTTGCTAATTTTGCCGCCGCATCGAGGCTAGGTTTTACCATGCCACTATAAGTAACGATGGTGACATCGCTTCCAGCCCGCGCTATACGCAACTTGCCAAGTGGGATCGGCTCATCGCTTTCGTCGACATCCCCGCGAGTTGCATAAAGACGCACGTGTTCGATAAAGACGGTTGGATTGCCATCGCGAATCGCGGTCAACATTAATCCCTTTGCGTCAGCTGCATTGGATGGAATAATCACACGCAAGCCTGGCACGTGCATGAGCCAGGCTTCAAGGCTTTGCGAATGTTGTGCGCCAAGCCCCAACCGACTGACAATCGGAGTTCGCACGATCAATGGAATCTTTACCTGTCCGCCAAAGAAGTACCGCATTTTAGCGGCCTGATTGCAGACGGCATCGGATGCCAATGTTATGAAATCGATAAACTCGATCTCGACGATCGTTGGCATTCCTGACAGCGCGAGACCTATGCCGAACCCGGTCGTGGCTGCTTCGCACAAAGGTCCATCGCGTACACGATCAGGACCAAATTCCTCGAACAGTCCTTTATAAACGCCAAAAGTTCCACCATAGGGACCGATATCCTGTCCCAGCAAAACTATTTGATCATCACGTAGCATTTCATGGTGAATTGCTTCATTGATCGCTTCAGCCATGCTTATTTCTCGAATACTCATTTGCTCTCCTTGCAGATCATTTAGGTATGTCTCTTATGTCTGGGCCGGTGTAATTGATGTCGTTATAGGATGCAGCCTTAAATGGTCGTTCCTTGGTCGCCTGCTCGTGTGCATGTGCTACGTACCCAGGTGCGCGACCGATAATAAAGAATGCTTTGCCCAAAGCAGGATCGATTTTCATGTCACAAATTAGTGCTGCGACTGCACCGTCCACGTTCATCGGTAGACGATGCCCCAACATTTTCTCACATGCCGACTCAAGCGCGAGGGCAAACTGTAAGTGGACGCCCCTGATCTCCCATTGTTCGGCCAGTTCGCACAACACGTCTACTCTAGGATCGCGCGTGTGCACCGGATGCCCGAAGCCAGGCAAGCGTTTGCCATGGGCTTTAAGATTGGCAAAAACTTCTTCGGGTGATTGCCGTGCTATGACTGCCTGTCGAAGTAAGACAGCACAAGGCTCAATTGCCCCGCCATGGACTTCGCCGATTGCACTAACTCCGGCAGCTACTGCCGTCTGAAGTGGAACACCGCTTGACGCTACAAAACGAACTGCATCTACGCTCGGCGAGGCTAGGCTGTGCTCGCAACATGCAACGAGAATTGCTTCTACCATGTCTCCTTCATGTCCTGTTGGTAATTCTCCTGTCAGCAAGAGAAACACAACGGCACCAAATGACCGGGACCGCGTTAACTGCTCAATGGGATATCCTCGAACGAGAATCTCATTAGGGCGCACGCGAGAAATAGCCGTTTGCCAAAAACTCGTCATGGCTTTAATCCTGTGAGAATGTCGTCGAACTTTTCGGCTACAAATACCCCAGCATCACGCAATGCTGCTGCTTTGCCCCGCACCGAACCACGGCCCTTTTCCACTAGAACGGCGGCATGTCCAAATCGCACTCCTTCCATATCATCCACAAATCGACCGGAGAGAAATGCGTTAATTCGTAGGCGTGATGGGCTCTTTTTCAGTTTTTCCGCAAGTCTTTCTTCCGCAGTTCCGCCGGGCTCCCCGTATATAACAACGGCGTCGGTCATTGGATCGTCCTCAAGCAGGTCGATCAGGTCAGAAAAATCGGATCCTATTAGTGGATCCCCCCCAACACCGATCGCGATGCTTTGGCCTATCCTATGATTCGTG
>CAZIGP010000483.1:0-3340 GCA_964538425.1 uncultured Pirellulales bacterium
AAAGTTGGATGAGACAGCTGTCATTTTGAGAGTCGAGTGCATATAAAATCCCATCCTTCGCAATCGCGATTTTGTCGATGTCATTAAGAATGGGCGTCCAATGGGCTCCGTCGTCAATGCTTCGATACATCGTGTTGTCGCGAATGCCAAACCAGCGGCCGGCAGCAGTAGGATCCGCAACTGGTTTGCCTGGCCAATTCACTTTATTCCACTGGCCTAGAGCTGCGCCGATATACGTATCGTTACCAGTTTGCAAGATCCAGCGATCGGCTTCAAAAGCCAAATAAGTGATCGACGCTGGCGAAAATTGGGTGGTGGTTGAATCGGAATAAGTATTCCACGTGCCGCCAGCATCATTCGACAGCAGCAATCGGCAGGACAAAGTGAGCATGAGAGCCGTATTATTGTTTGGATTGGCAGCCATGTAGACAGAGCTAGCGCCTCCTGGAATACCAGGAGAAGCGTCTTGATAGACTTGCTGCCATGGCCCTTCGTTGATTCTCCGCCAAATCGTAGAAACTGGATTGTTATAGTCGCGATTATGATCCTCAACCATAGTCACGACGTTGCTACCAACGCGATACTGAAAGACACTCGGATCTGCTCCCCCAACTTGATCACGAATCGAGACGGCTGTAAGCCCTGAATTCGTCGATGCTTTGTATAAACCCACATCTTGAAATGCCAAATAAAGTTCCCCGGGACGATTCATATCCCAAACCGCATTGCTGGGGACAATGTTAATCAAACCGTTCGACCGAGCTGTCCAATGCTGCCCACCATCGGTAGAGCGGTTTACAGAAAACCAGTCACCAATGAAAACTTCATTAGCACGTGTTGGATGGAACACAACACTACTCACGCCAGCACCGAACCAATTGTAATACGCATGCCATCCATCGTTGGCATAGGGTGTGTAATAGTTGGAATTGTTTTCGACCCTTTGCCATTGCGAGAAAATACTTGTCCCGCTGCGTGTAAAAACTTTGGGTGTTGCAACGATGTCGTCGCTACGGTAGCCCACGGTGATAAATCGATCGGAGTTAAACGGATCGGCGGCGGCGGTAAAATATTCGAATTGATTCATGTTGATTCCACCAGTGTACGCACTCCAAGAGTTGCCACCGTTAGTGCTGATTCGGAGCGTATCACCGGCGGACAAAATCGTCCCACTTGGGCTGACGCTAATCGAATAAACAGACATGGTAGATTGAATCCGGCTGAAGTTGAGTCCATTGTCTGTGGAACGCCAGATTCCGAATTGGCCACCGATGGCAGAATCTCGAGCGCCTACGTAGATGTAACCGGGGCGAGTTGGATCGGCGGTGATCTGAGTAATTAATCCAATCCCCCCGGGTTGAATTCGATTCGCCCAAGACTTACCGCCGTCCAAGCTCTCCAACAATCCTTGATCTGCCGTACCGGCAAGCAATCGATTGGTTGTGGCAGGGTCTCGCCACAAAATATCGCCATACTGACGCATGTCTGTTCGATATTGCCCGACGAATCCTAAATCGCTGTTTACCTTTATCCACGACTGACCTGCGTTATCGCTGCGCCAGAGTCCGCCGATATGAACGAAATTACCAGGAGACTGATCCCAGGTCTTGCCAGTGGCCGCCCAGGCTACATTAGGATTAACCGGATCGAATTTGACATCAGCTATTGCAAAATCAAATTGATTTTCCAAACCGCCCCACACAGGCACCCAGGTAGCACCGCTATCGGTCGAGCGAAAAATGCCTGAGATGTCAGTCGCCGCCAACAATAGGTTCGGATCGTACGGGCTAACGCTTACCTGTTGAATTGCACCGCCTCCGGCCGTGGGAAATGCGTTGTAGACATAATCGCTTCCAACAACTCGAGCGATTATTACAAGATGAACAAGCTGAACCCACAGGCCAACAGACAATCGATTAGTAACACACATAATTGATGTTCTCGATGTGAAGAATAACGATCTGTTAGGAGATGCCAGTGGCAATCGGCATTAACAAACTGAAGGCAGTTGCTGCGAACATAAACTCTTTTTTGCGTTAAAGTAGAATCTGTTGTGATGAAATAGCCCTGCTACACAACATCTGCAAAGACTCGCAACAACAGAGGGCAAAGCAGCTCAAGAGCACTCTGTTCCTGGGTGTCCCTTTGCAGCGGCATTAATCCTATAGGATTAGTTGGCCTGCGTCAAGAAATTTGGCCTGCGGAATGTAATTTTTGAAGAAACTGAACTTACTTATCTGTCTGTCTTCCTCCCTACCGTTGGATTGGTGACTTGCATACCCAGCGACCGTCAATTTTTGTCGCATCTCTGACCAAGTAGGAGAGAATTGAATGGAACTTTACGAAAGGAACTCGTCCGGAACCTTTGGTGGAAAGGTATAAGGAGGAACAGAGAAGTCGATAGACATGAAACGATTACAGGGTGCGAATTACAAAGAATTTTTTGACGGTCGCGACCACGTGCCAGGTTGTATCTGCACCCGACGCAAAATAAGCAATATCGCCGCTCTGAAGGCGATATGCTTCTCCTGTTTTTGCCGTAACTGTTACCTCACCTTCAAGTAGATGGACAAACTCGTCTCCCTCGAAATGCCAATCGAATTCTCCAGGCGTGCAAGACCAAAAGCCACTGGAGACTTTTTGATCATTGCTTTGCGTGATGACTATTCCATGGGCTACCGGATTTCCTTGCCGAATCCATGATGATTCGATCGGCATTTCTGGCCATGGTTCGGGTGGTTGAGCTTCCATTTGAATCAGTGGTTTAGCCATGAAATAATTCCTTGAAATTGATTAAAGCCTTAATACTGCTCCGCGCGATTGGATCGGCGAGAAAAGAACAAAGAAAGTTACCTTGAACGGGAAGAAGGCATACTATGAAATCTTCAGATCCGGTTAAAGTAGCGAGAAAACAAAACTGGACTGAACACGTCATCCGTTCCCAATTCAGCTTTGCTTAAGAAAATTGATTGATTAAACGACCAAAACTTCCCTATTGACATCACTCGACATAGGCATTCACTCTTCAAGTGTGTTAATTGAAACAAACACGGACAATCAACGTTCGGTTATAGATAATTAGGTCCGCACTGCTATCGCCAATTAGCAGTTTTTAAAACCTCGCGCCGATGGCGCTCAAATTTAAGCGTCAACGTCTTCAAAAAACCCTGCCGCCATGAATTGCAGCAAAAGAGGTTTTGTGTTTTAGGCAAAAATTTCGTTGGCGATTACTTGGCTCCACATAATTATCGCGAAATACGACAATATTATTGGCGGCAATTAGGCGTTTTATTCGATAATTATTAAACCGAAGATTTCATTAAAACAGAATAGTGAAAGA
>CAZIGP010000483.1:3350-4295 GCA_964538425.1 uncultured Pirellulales bacterium
GTGAATTTTGCCCTCAAATCACTTTATTTTTATATCGATATATGAGACAATTATGCTCTGAGCTATGTTTGTCGAGTTACCGCAAAGGCTCTTATGGACAATTTATCTGATAAAAATGTGCTGGATCTAATTCGCTCTGGCCGCGCCGAAACTCAGGTTGAACTCTGCAAAATAACCGGCATGAGCAGTTCTACCATGTCGTGTATTCTCAAACGCTTGCGGGACGGGGGACTGGTGCAGTCTGCGGGAACACGAGTTGTTGGTCGTGGTAAGCCCGCGACCGTACTTCGTTTTGCCCCACCTGGTCAGATGCTAGCTATCGATATCGATGGCTCACAAGCCGAGATCGGCGTAGTCAATTTTTCGGGTACTGTGATTGAAGAAACGACTGTGGAATTCGGTACAGTTCCCAAGGCAGAATCTTTACTCAACAAACTGGAAAAGGCCGCTCGGCGAGTTGTTGAGAGTGCTGGCGTACCATGGCGAGATTTGCGAGCACTCGGAATAAGTGTCAATGGGTATGTATCGTCTGATGGCATCTTAGAATTTTCCACAGTCTTACCCTGGCAAAAAGTGCCAATCGCACGGTTGGCGCGAGATATTTTCGGCATGACCGTATTTTGTAGTGATGGGCGCGATCGCGCAGTAGCTGAATACCGGCAAGGAGTCGGGCAAGGCAGCGAAGTGATGTTGTATTTTAACGTAGCCGACGGCGTGAGTGCTCGGGCGGTAGTGCATGGTGAATTATTACGCGGCGGGAACTGGCGAAGTGGCGAAATTGGTCACGTGGTGGTGACGCCCAACGGACCTCTCTGTGGTTGCGGCCAGCGAGGTTGCCTTGGAGTGCGCGGAACTCGGCATTTTGCGGGTATGGATGCACCGCTCGTTCGGTACGGGGAGCGTCTCCGACGAGGCGGTCGACTTCTGCAGGGAGCACGGAATCAG
>CAZIGP010000484.1:0-4290 GCA_964538425.1 uncultured Pirellulales bacterium
TTCTTTCGATTCGCTGGTGAAGGGTACCCATACGCTGGCCATGTGCACCATAATGGTTACCGGTCCGCTAGGAAGCGAATTGCGCGATTGTTGCAAACCGTACGAACGCCAGTTTGTGCCCATAATGGTTTGTGTGATCGCGCAGGCTGCATGTTGAAATTGGAGCGGCACGCGATTGGCATAACGTAGGACCGACATCGTTTGGCCTTCGTCGAGGTTTACACTATGCATGGCGCCATGTAATGCAACGACGTCGTCTTTTTTCAGGCGGCCTGGTGATTGTCGTGTGCCAAGTTTCGATTCTTCGATGATTTTGTCAGCCGCTTGGCTGCCTAAGCCGCTGAAGGAGTTGACCAAAAATTGCCTGAGCGTACGGGCATCGCTTTGTGAAAGCATTTCTTTAAGCGCATCGAGCGTAACTCGCTGGGCAATGGGTGCTCCGCCGTAGGCAATGGCAGCTTCGATCAGGAACGGATTGCCGCGGTAAACCGAAGGTGGCCGTGTGGCTGCCGCATAAAATTCGCCAGGAACGACTTGATGCAGCCCTTTTAGCAGCAGTTCTTCGCCGATGGGTGAAATGCAATCGGTCGACGGCGAAGAGATTTTTGTCTGCTGAATGGCTTGATACAAAGCGTCGGCTTCGTGCCGACCGATGCGTGCCACATTGGCACGGGTGCTGAGCTTTGCTGTTTCGCAGATTTTCCGCGCCACGCTGGAACTGACTCGTGAAAAGCTGCTGGTAAGAAATTGAGAAACCGTCCCGCTGTGGACGTCTTTCATCATCGTGATCAGTCGGCCGAGTTCCACGCCATAAGGGTGTGGTTTGATTTCTTTCGGCTCAGGCGGCAGCGTCTTCGTGGACCGCTCAAAGAGGCGCTCGTTATTTTCAGGATCTTTGTAGGTGAGTCGAAGGTGTGGATTGGCGATGGCGGTTTGTTCGAGATATTCTTCAACACTGCCGCGGCCTCGTTTATAAGCCCCTTCCAGCTCGATCGTCACTCGCGTGCCATGAGCGACTTCTTGATCCCCTTCACAAATGGCTACCCACTCGATGCCGTGCTTTTCGATATAGGCTTTGCCTTTGTCACCCGGCGGAATATCGACCCCTTCACCAGCGCCGTTTAAAATTTCGGGCTTATTATTCTTCGTGTTGATCTGGATTTCGTAGTAATGAGCCGGCGCTTTTTTCGAAATTTTCGAAATGATTTTTACTGGTTTACCGGTTGTGAGTACGCCATACATGCCGGCGGCGCTAATGCCGATGCCTTGCTCATTCGCATGCGATGAAACTTTGAACCATAGAGTAATTTGCCGAAGATGAGCGGAATTTGTTTTTTGACGATGCCAGGGCCGTTGTCTTGCACGCCAATCTTAAAGCGGTTTTCAGCAGTTTGCTCGATATGAATCCATAGTTCGGGCACAATGCCGGCTTCTTCGCAGGCGTCGAGCGAATTGTCTACGGCTTCCTTGACCGTAGTGAGCAAAGCTTTGCGCGGGTTATCGAAGCCTAACAGGTGCCTGTTTTTGGCAAAAAACTCGCTGACAGAAATATCGCGCTGAGCGGCAGCCATTGACTGAGCAGTAGCACGCTTGCGACGACGCCCGGATCCTTGCGACTCTTCGGCTTCGGGCTCCTCGACTTCATCTGCTTCACTGTCTGCGGTGATCACTTCAGCGACTACGCCATTCTCTGCATGGCCGTTGCTCGATTCCTTGCTGGAACGGCGACTTTTTGCCAAAGGGCGATCGCTCGATTTTTTAGCGGTTTTTGCAGACTTATTTTTCCGAGATTTTGCTAAGACACGAGTCAAAGTAGTAGCTCTCCGTAAGTAGCTTCCGACGTAACCTTAACCCCGGCTTTGGGATGCAACATGTAAGCCGGGTAGTCTGGCGAAATTATATCGGCCATTTCAATGGTTTTACAGCCGAGTTTTCGTCACTGCCGGCATTGTGGGACCTTTGGGAAAATTCGTTGCATAAAGATTCACCCGTACCCCCGGTATAAGCCGAAGATGGAAATAACGGTCGCTAGGCAGAACCCGCCTACGCCGCACCTACCGAAAGTTTCCTACCGAGTTCGTTTCGCCTTGCTGCTCTCGAACCTTTGCTTATCGGCACGTTCACCTGGCATGTGATTGTGCTTTGGTTCGCTTTTGCACGTGGGCGTTTTCCTGTTTGTTTTGTTTCCCGGTTCTGTTGTTTGGAGGAGCTGAACCATGTTTTATCCCATTCGTGTGCGCACTGTGCGCCTGGCTGCGATGGCGGCGGTTGCTGTTGTCGGATCGTTCGTCTTTGATGAAGGCAGTGCAAAAGCACAAGATTACTGCGGGCCGTATTCGCGGCCGGATTTGTTTTACAACTATTACGTGCCACCAGTGGCTTGCAATGGCTACGGTGCTGTGGGAGCAGATCTGTATATCTCCCCGCGCCCCACGCCGCCATTGGTTGGGCATACTTACATTACCTATCAGCCGTTGATGCCGCACGAATTTTTGTACAAGCATCACCGGTGGTACTACCGCGACAACGGCCCGTATGCCGGCGTGACCAGAACACGTGTTTGGTGGTACTAGGAGGGGCGAGGATCGAGGAGTGAGAGGCAAGGAATAGAGTTCTTTGCCTCGCTTTGAAAAATAACGGCTTACGGTCGTCTATTGTTCATCATTCATCGTTCATCGTTCCGCATTCACCCCTTCCCCTCGGAGGAGATTATGAAACGATGCTTCGCCTTCATCGCGATGGCGATTGGAGCAACGGGAATGTTTACCGGCACCGCTTCGGCGGAGTTGCCGCAAACGTATGCCTATCGGCAAGCGCAAGTGTTGCCATGGCACAATGGATATTACGACCCCGCTTGGGGAGAGCCCATTGCATTGGTTGTTCCACCCAATGCCGAGTTCCAATCGAACTATGGTTGGGGCGTGGGTGGCACGCGAGTATCCCCGATTTATCACCAATTTGGACGGCCGTATCCAGGTTATGGCGTTGGCTGGGGTAATTTCCTACCAACACCTCTTTGGCCAAGTGATACCCAGCAATTTGGCGTGTATTACATTCGCGGACCGTGGTAAGGAGCAGAGAGCTTAGAGGCTAGGGAGTTCAAAAGCAGGCTCCAAGTCTCAATGCGAATTTTCACGCAGTTATATGATCCACTGCCACCGGGCGGTTCGGCGCGACTCCTCCTGCGCTGGGCTGCCCGGTTTTTGTTGCGCCTGCCTGTCTTAGTTTTGATTGGCCATCTGGTCGGCGAACCGTTCTGCCAGCCGCTCGATATCGATGAATGTGTGTTTGCCCCGATTACGTTTAGCGAGTTGCACGAGAGTGCTATTAGGGCGAGGTTCAGGGGCAAATTGAATGACGTGGATTGATGCCCCGCCGCTGTTCATTCGCGTGAGTCGTTGCATTTCTTGCGGTGTCAGATCGTCTTTTTCTTCGCCATCTGTCATTAAGTAGATAACGTCTGGCTTTCGGTTGATAGCCAATTCCAGCGCGGGCATGTGCCGAGTGCCGCCATCGGCACGCACGCTGTAAATGAATTCGTGTAGTCGGCCTTTATTTTCTGCAGTCGCGAAATGTAAGCGGCCCCGCGAATATCCGCCTCGCGGCTCATACCAGCGTGGTTCGTGATTATAAAACACGATGTAAAATTGCTGCTGGTCTTGCAGGTGTTCGATGCTCGACAGCAATTCTTGTTTGGCCGCTCGCAAGGGAACCCGCTCGAACTCATTCATGCTGTAGGAACGATCAAACACGTAAATGAATTTGTTGCCTTCGGATTCCAAGCCAAAGAATTTAGTTTTGCCGTAACCATGCCCTTTGCCAAAATCGTTACCTTGTCCACTCTTCGATTTTCCGGAGCCAAGCAGCCCATCGAGATCGGAAATATTTTTTGTTGCTTTAGCCCCGCTGGAAAGCTCGAGTTTTAATTCGGACGGGTTTGCAATTAATTCTGCGAATCGATCCGTTGTCGTCGTACTCAGTTCTGTCATCTCGTTGGGCGAGGAAATCTCGATGGTGGAATCGATCTCGCCCATTTTGGCTCCAGTATCAAGTCCGAATGCATCATCTCCACCGGGCTCTTGCCAACTTAAGGCAACTTCTCCAGGCCCATGGGTACCGACAATTTCTGCTTTGTAACCCAGCAATCCCAGCAAAATAATTGCGAGGCAATGGAAGCCAAATGAAGTCGCCCAGGCGGGGATTTCCGTGCGATGTGAATGAGAATTGCCTGGCGTTGGCAACGCCGGCGCTGTGGACGGTATTGGCGGCGGGACTGGTAGATGAGCCGGT
>CAZIGP010000485.1:0-4289 GCA_964538425.1 uncultured Pirellulales bacterium
TCCGTTCACAAATACGTTTCCCTCGACAGCATAAAGCATTGGCTCGGCCGCCCCGCGGCGTCCTCCCGATTGTATGAATACTGCTAATAGAAATACGGCTCCGAACAGGAGGAATAGCCCGAACAACCACAGCAGTACCGTGTATTGGCGGCGCCACACAACCGCGTGCGCTTTGAGAAGATGACTTGAGGAAGAAGCTACCGCACCCATTAATTAAGCTCGAACGGTTGGAGCGAGTTTTCACCCTTTTCGATCGTAATAGTCCATTTGCTTTTCGCCGGGTCGCTGTACTTACCGCCAAACGCATCAACCTCGGTTTCAACGTAACCTGTGATCTCGGGTTTCTCAAACGTCACCAAGTACGACCCCGGTGGCGCTCCGTTGCCAGGTGCGCCGGTACTGAGGGTAAATTTGCCATCCGGACCCGTTTGGCCAGAGGGAATAAACTGAGGCTTTGCCGTCTCACCCTGTCGATGTAAAGTCACCCGGATACCTTGCAGAGGCTTTCCCTTGTACTTCACGACGCCGCTTACCGGCACCGTCGAGGGCACGGAGATGCTTTTTCCGCATCCCAAGAGCGCCATCGTTCCCAGCAAAAACAGCAACGCAAAATTCCGCCGACGAACGATCAGATAGTTCGTAGATCGATTAATAGGCTGCAACGGTATCTCCCTTGTTCCTGCTCCCCAGCGCTTTATACGTTGTCATGTCGATCGTCTCTGCAATGAACCGCGCTGACCCATCCATCAGCACAAAATTACAGCCAGCGTTGTGAAAGCTGCGAAACGAGAAATGCGGGCTGTTGAACATGCAGTTGCGGATATCGCTGGACGACATTCCGCGAGCATAATAAGGTCCCGACCACGTATTCATGGGCACATTCGTGGTACCTTCGCAGAAGTAGTCGCCGTTGTCGGCGCCCCAGGCGGTGAAGCCGCTAGACTCCGTTGCGGTGCCGACCGGAAGACTATTAATTTTTGTGCTGGTGAAACCTTTGATGCCGTGATGCGACTCGCTAGCGGCAAGAGTTTTGCTCAATCCGTCGGTGAAATCTTTGAAGGCCAGTTTGTAATCTTTTGGACTTCTCCACCAGCTCGGATCGGCCGCGTGGCGGGCTTTGTCCGCATCGCCTTGCTCTTTGGTATATCCCAAGTCAACCGCCGTGACGAAGGCACCGTCGCTGGGCACGTAAGCATAAGATTTACCCGGCCAGATGATATCCCCGCCTTGCGGTGAGTCGTGAATATCGTTGTTACCGCGGCTCCAGCCGTAGCTTGACCAGCAATTGTAAACCGGATTAATCGGAGGAGGCATCGAGGGGCAAGTAAAGGCCGGCAATTGCTTATTCACAACGTTAATATTCAACATGCCTCCCTTGCCTTGGTGGCCGTCTATCATATCGTCTCCGGCCCATTGCCAACTGAATTGGTCATAAGTCGACTGTTCTTCGAGGAACGGCAGCAAATAGAGCGAAGGGGGCAAATGCCGAAAATTGAACCAGATATTTTGCATTCCCGGGTTGAAGTCCTCAGGGCCGGCACCACACAAAGCTAACCCAGGAATTTGCTTATTCGCACTTTGATAATTGTGCAGTGCCAATCCAATTTGCTTTAAGTTATTAGAGCATTGCATTCGGCGCCCCGCCTCCCGTGCAGCTTGGACGGCAGGCAAAAGAAGGGCGATTAAAATCCCGATGATGGCAATGACAACCAGCAGTTCAACTAGCGTAAAGCCTTGCCCCACTCTTTTCTTCATTTCTGATACTCCTTTTGATGATCTGCGGCTGACAACGCGCGCGGTGTGAAACATGCCAAGGACCCAGCGGAGGGGCAAGCATTCCCTATGCCAAGCAAAGAACTCCCATAACGCAAGGCTTTGCGACAGAACGACTTCGGACTTAAGTTACATTTTCGTAAGCAACAAACAGCCGTTTCGCGCGGACATTAAATGGTCGCACGCGGTGAAAACTCTGCCGCGCTGCATTTCCATTTCGAAAGTTAAATTAACGCGATGTCTCAATGTTTACGGCTGGGCGCAGAATGCGCCAACCTGCTTTTCGTTAGATCGACTCAGGCAGTTTTCTCCCAACTAAATCCTTAATCATTTAACTCGACCACTTACTCATTACCCAAAATTTTCCTCCTACCCTTGACACCAACGCTCTCTTTGATATGATCTAACGTACATTACTACATAAGTACAGGTATTCAGAACAGCCGGCTGGCTAAAACCAGCCGGTATGAACATGAAGCCCGCCCGCTGGAACGCGTTTTCCGGCTAGCGGGCTTTTTTCGTTGTCTGTGTGATCCTTTGCAATAACCGGAGGCAAACTGCCTCCGGAGAACAACAAAAAAGACGTTCCAGGCAACTAGATAATAACCTCCAGCCCGAACGCACTCCGGAGAACCTATGACGTACCTATTCATCCAGCATCCAGAAACCCGCATCTAGCATCCCAACAACCACTCATGACCAATCGCCTTCCAATCCAGTGCCAGAACCTGTCCGAAACCCCAAAAACTGCGACACCATTTCGGACAGGTTCGACCACCCCTAAATCAATTTCTCTCGAACAAAATGACGTTTTTACCCTCGAACCTGTCACACAGAACCCTGATTAAAAAACTGCGACAGGTTAACCCCAAGGAACCTTGCCATGCCGTCCCACGAACCCGTCAATTCGTCTACCCCAGTCGGTCCGAATCGCACACCAAACTCTCCAATTCCCCCGCACGGTTTGCAATCTCCCCAACCGCCGCGCCCTGCAAAGCCGTCTGGCCCTGCACGCAAGCTCGATCCCGCAATGAAGGATCATATCTACCGACTCCATGCCCGCGGACACAGCCTGCTGGCGATCGCTCGCATCATCGGCGTGAATGCGCGCACGATTTACCGCGAACGCCGCCGCGACCCGTTCTTCAGGCAGCGACTTGGCGAGAAGGGAGAAGAAATCGCCGACGTCTGCTATACGTCGTTGCGTGCGGCCGCACCCACAAAGCCTTCCGCCGCACAGCAGCTTTTCAGACTCGTCTACCCCGACCGCTACTATTACAAACCCGCCACCATCACCCTCAAGCAGCACGAAGCCTGGACCAACGAAGTCCTAGGCCTTTTCGAAGACATTGCCACTCCCAAACAAATGCAAGAACTCCACCAGCGCCTCTCCCCCGAACGCAAACCCAAAAGCCGCCCAGCTCTTCCCGACTCCCAATCTTGATGTCCTTTCGTCATTTATTGTTCTCTCGTCCCCCGCCCCTCGATCCTAACCCCTTCCTCACCATGTCTCGTAAATCCTCCCGCCGCCGTCGCCACTTCACAACAACCTGGCGCCGACAACAACATCTAGAAAACTCGTTCAACAACTTGAAGCAGCGAGTCGCCAATTCCGCCAGCCAACCCGAGCTGGATCTGAAACCACAACTGACACCGGAAGAACGGGAGGTCCTCGATAACGACCTCCTCGCCTGGGCCAAGCACTATTTGCCACACCACTTCAAAGAGCCGCCATCCAAAATGCACATTGAAGTCGCCGCAATCCTAGACGCCGCAAGCCGCTCACAACGCTGCGAAGAAGATGATCCAACCGCTGAAGTTCCAAGTTGACATGCTTTCTCCGGCCCGCTTGTGGATCAACATGCAGCCGCTCCTCCAAGCTCTCCAACAAGCTAATATTTCGAGCAATTGTATTTCTTAAGCCTTATACTTAAGGACTAGTTTTATGAATTGCCATTTTCCTCTCCGCGACTCACTACCCATGGAGATGAAGCGATGCAATGGCTAATCATCCCAATCGTCGTCGTAGTGTTCATGTTAATCTGGGTGTTTGATCGCTACATTCAAGGAGAGCGAAAATACAAAGCACTGCTTAAAACACGTGAGCCAATCAATGACGAAGAATTAGCTCGCTGTTATTTCGATAAGGATGATTTATCTCCCGAAATACCAGGCGCCATTCGAACAATCTTCGCATCGCACATGGGTTATACCGCAGAGAAAGAGAAGATGTTGCCGGACGACGATCTCGGCTTCTACTGGCACGACCTCGACTGCGCCGACTTGGTCCAAGTTATCGAATCGCACTTCCAAATTGTGATCTCCGACGAAGACGCTGAACGCACCAAAAGATGCACTATTCGGTCGATCTCGGAGTTGGTCTCCAGGCTCTTGAAAAATGAACAGTTTTCCCGAGATAAGGTATAAAGGTTGAACGCCTGAGCTTGGTATGTGCGCTTTCGAATAATTATGGGCTTGGTGGTTCTTCGTAGGCAGTTTACCGAAGGTTATTTAAA
>CAZIGP010000486.1:0-4289 GCA_964538425.1 uncultured Pirellulales bacterium
ATTTGTCTCCACGTTGCACTTGTTCGAGTGGCACATCGTGTTCGTTTCCATCTTCGCTAATACGCCGCGCAGTTTTTGGTGCCAGATTAAGCAATGCTCGAATGGCGCTGGAAGTTTGGCCACGAGCTTTCAGTTCCAGCACTTGACCAAGCAGTACTAAAGCGATGATGACCGCCGCTGATTCGAAATAGAGATGAACACCGCTTCCATGAGTTGCCGTATTTGCTGCCACTGGAAACAGCCACGGTGCGATGGTTGCAACCACGCTATAAAGGTACGCGGCGCCAGTGCCCATGGCGACCAGAGTGAACATGTTGGGAGAACGATGCACAATCGATTGCCAACCGCGAACAAAAAATGGCCAGCCTCCCCACAGCACCACAGGCGTTGCCAGTATCAATTGCAACCAACGAGCGGCTTGATGGCCTAGCCACTGCTCGATCGGCAGGCCGATCATGTCTCCCATCGCGATGACTAATAGCGGCACGCTCAGTGCCGCCGAAATCCAGAATCGCCGCGACATGTCAAGCAATTCAGGATTGGCCGGCTCCTCCGCAGCGATCGATTTGGGTTCGAGCGCCATTCCGCAGATGGGGCAGCTTCCAGGTTCATCTCGCACCACTTCCGCATGCATCGGGCAAGTCCACTTGGTCACAGAAGCTGGCGCAACGATGTGTTCCGGCTCAAGTGCCATGCCGCACTTAGGACAACTTCCCGGATGATCTTGCCGAATCTCCGGATCCATAGGGCAAATATATGTAGTGATTTGCCGCTTATCCGTCGCAGTAGGAACAGCAGCCGAAGTCACATTCTGTGCGGCCGGTGGCGAAATCACATTCAAGCTGCCAAGCGGAGTGATCTTGGGCGCCGCAAGCAAGTAGGTATCCGGATTCGCTTGAAACTTTTTTAAGCAACCCGTGTGGCAGAAAAAATAAGTCTCGCCTTGATATTCCCAATGTCCCGCCGCTTTAACGGGATCGATCAACATCCCACACACAGGATCACGAACTTTGGTGCCTTCGTTGCTACCGGCTTGGCCAGCGGAAAGCCCATGGTCGTGATGGTGTTCTGCGTTCATGACACGGCATTGGTAAGTTTGATCAACCGTTTCAATAAATCTCGAGCAGCGCCACTATCGATGGCTTCTTGAGCAAGCTTCGCGCTGGTGGAAAGGGAATCCGCTTTTTTTGCCACCCATAGCGCAGCCGCGGCGTTGGCGATCACAATGTCACGTCCAACCCCCGGCTTACTGGCCAAAACATCGCGAATGATGCCGGCACTTTGCTCGGCATTCTCGACGCAAACCTCATTCAAGGATTCAGGCGCCGTAAGACCGAAGTCCGCCGCCATCCAGCGGTGTTCTTTGGTGGTGCCGTCGATCACTTCCGAAACTTCCGTCATGCCAATGGTTGTTACTTCACCCAAATTTCCTGCACCAGTGACAACCGCCGACCGCTTGGTTCCCAGCAAGATCAATGCCTGCGCCAAAGTTTCACGCAGCTCTGGCCGCCCTACGCCGAGTAATTGAAACGGTGCACCGGCTGGGTTACACAGCGGTCCCAGCAAATTGAAGATCGTAGGCACACCCAATTTTCGCCGCACTTCAGCGACCCGTTTCATCGAAGGGTGCATGAGCGGCGCAAAGCAGAAACAAATTCCGAGTTCGTCAAGCGAGCGCTCAACCGTTGCAACATCGGCAGTAATGTTGACCCCTAATGCCGCCAGCGCGTCAGCCGAACCAGTGCGGCTCGTAACCGCACGATTGCCATGTTTCGCAACGGGTACGCCCGCAGCAGCAGTGACCAGCGCGGCCGTCGTGCTGATGTTGAATAACTTCGAACCCACTCCACCGGTGCCACAAGTGTCGATCACCTTTTCGTGTCGTGTGCGAATGCGAGTCATGTGCTTGCGCAGCGACATCGCTGCACCGGCAATCTCTTCGACGGTTTCACCTTTCGATCGTAGTGCCGTTAATAAAAGAGCAATCTGCTCATCGGGCACACTGCCGCTCATGACGGCATCGAAAGCCGCCGTCATCTCGCTCTGCGATAAGTTCTCACCGGCCGATACGCGACCCAAAAAGGCAGTTATCATGCGCTGCTCCCAGACCAGAATCCGCTGGATTCTACCGGCCGTGCGCTATGGCGGACAGATGCTCTTGTATCGCCCTGTTCTTACCGGGCAGTATCAACCGTAAAATAAGCCAGAAACGTAGAAAGGCAGGCTACTCAGCAGGCCCAATATTTTAGCGCCCAGACTCGTTGACCTTCCACCGATTCGTCTGGCTTCACATTTCTTCAGGCAGTATGATGCAAGCTGACAGACCAGGGGCCGAATAAAATTGCCAGGCCGCTTTTAGTTGGAGGAGTTTTGTTATGTCACAAGCCATCAATCGCAAACGATTAGCGTGGATATCCGTCGGTATTTTAATTGGCTTTTTGCTCACCGCTTTGATGCCTGCCCGGCCGCTACATGCCGTGGCAACCCATGGTTCCGATGGTTTCGCACTCGCTACCGGGTTGATTGATGGTGGCATTGAAGGCGTTTATTTTCTCGATTATCTGACGGGTGACCTCAAAGGAGCTGCCCTGAACCTAAACAATGGGCAGTTCACGACGTTTTTTGAATACAACGTCCTGAAAGATTTTCAGGCCGAAGCCGGCAAGACGCCGAAGTTTTTAATGGTGACAGGCCTCGCGCAGCTTCGCCGCGGCCCAACGCAATATCAACCCGGCCAAGCCGTGGTTTATGTCATGGAGGCCAACAGCGGGGTACTGGCCGCCTACATGGTTCAGTGGAACACCGGGCGCGGAAATCTGCCTAGCCCGGCTCAACAGGCTACCCCTTTTGTGCTGCTGAACATCACAAAGTTCCGCAATATCGCCGTGCGGCAATAAATATCGCCAGGCGACAATAAATACTGTGTCTAGGTGTCTGAGTGTCTAGGTGACTACCGGTCGCGTAAATGGTAAACCAATATCCAGGGAGTCATTGACTCTTCCGGCACGATTAATCCATCGACACTAAGACAAATTCTTTCCCTTTCATGGACCCGATTCGCATTCACCGCGCGCTAATCAGCGTTAGCGATAAACTTGGCCTCGTCGATTTTGCCCGCACGCTTACTGCGGCCGGAGTAGAACTCTTTGCTTCGGGCGGCACAAAAAAACATCTGGAAGAAGCCGGACTGACGGTTCGAGAAGTTTCCGACTACACCGGCTTTCCGGAAATGATGGATGGCCGACTGAAGACGCTCCATCCTAAAGTGCATGGCGGTATTTTATGCCGGCACGATCGCCCCGACGACATGGCATCGCTGCGCGAACATGGCATCGTGCCGCTAGAGCTTGTCGTCGTTAATCTGTATCCCTTTGAAGCAACCATCGCCAAGCCCGGCGTGACCGATGAAGAAGCAATCGAACAAATCGATATCGGTGGACCAACGCTCTTGCGCGGGGCATGCAAAAATCATCGTTTCACCACGCTGGCCACGTCCCCCGCTCAATACGCCTCGATCGTCGAACAAATCAAAACTCACGGAGGCACAACCTTAGAATTACGGCGGCGCTTAGCGACCGAAGCATTTGAATTGGTGGCCCGCTACGATCGAGCCATTGCCGACTACTTCTTGCGCAGCTCGACCGATGAAGCCTTTGCCGAAAACGTTTCTTTTAATCTGCGTCGTCGAGAAGTATTAAGGTACGGCGAAAATCCCCATCAAAAAGCAGCGTTGTACGCATTGCCTTCAACTTCCGGTGCAAATCTCGTTTCGGCTCGCAAGCTTCATGGTAAAGAACTTTCTTACAACAATTTGCTCGATTTGGATGCCGCATTGACCATCGCCCGTTCCTTGCCCGATGCTGCCGCGGTCGTCATCAAGCACAACAATCCGTGCGGCGCCGCCAGTGCCGACCAATTGGCCACGGCCATGCGCAAAGCAATCGAAAGCGATCCGCTCAGTGCCTTCGGCGGCATTGTCGGAGTAAATCGTCCGCTCGATGCAGCCACCGCCGAAGTACTCGCCGAGCCAAATCAGTTTATTGAAGCAATCGTCGCCCCTCAGTTTGAACCCGCCGCGGTTGAAATCCTGACAACCAAGCCAAAATGGAAAGCCAACGTCCGTTTATTAGAAGTTGGCTCACTGAACCTGCCGGCAGACACATGGCAATATCGCGCCATCGAAGGCGGTTTTCTGCTGCAAGAGTCAGATAATCTTGCAGACCCCGAAAGCGACTGGCAGGTAGTTACTAAAACCAAGCCAACCGATGCACAACTCGCGGAGCTTCGCT
>CAZIGP010000487.1:0-4272 GCA_964538425.1 uncultured Pirellulales bacterium
TCGTTCGTGGCCGCGATCTCGGCAGCTTTGTAACCGAGGCCCAGCAGAAGGTTAGCGCCGAATTAAAACTGCCGCCCGGGCGCTATTCGATTCAGTGGGGCGGTCAATTCGAACAGCTTCAGCGCGCCAAAACACGATTGCTAATCGTGGTGCCAATTGCGCTGATCTTGATTTTTACTCTTCTCTATATCACGTATCAAAACGTCATCGATTCACTGCGTGTGTTCACCGGAATTCCATTCGCTTGGGTTGGTGGCATTTTCGCACTATGGTTGCGTGATATGCCATTCTCCATTTCGGCAGCGATTGGATTTATCGCGCTCTCAGGCGTGGCCGTGCTCGACGACATGATTTTGGTGTCGTACATTCGGCAACTCAGGCAGCGTGGTTTTTCATTGGAGCACGCTGTCGAAGATGCCGCTGTCACGCGTTTGCGGCCAGTACTCATGACGACACTGGTGGCCAGTCTCGGCTTCGTGCCAATGGCCTTTAGCACGGGAGTGGGCGCCGAGGTTCAACGGCCACTGGCCACTGTGGTTATCGGCGGCGTGATTAGCGCCATGGTCATGTCGCTGCTGGTACTACGTGTGTTGTACGTATTGTTCAAAGCGCCAGTGCGGCAGACTCATGAAACATTTGAAGAAGTAGAAGAAAATTTGCCAGAGGCAATTCCTGTTTGAAATTTACGACTCTTTCAAAACCACTTCACTAGGAGAAGCATTATGCATCTAAAAATCACAACGAGTTTAATGTTGGCTGGAATGCTCGCATTCTCGGTTGGTTGTAACTCGAAAGCGCCGGCAGAAAATGCCACGGAAGCAACCGATGCTAGCGGGCATGGTCACACTCACAAGCACGATGGCTGGTGGTGCGACGAACATGGCGTGCCTGAAGAAATTTGCGCTTTATGTAATACTAAGCTAGTAGCCGATTTCAAAACGAAGGGGGACTGGTGCGCGCAGCACGAGCGTCCTGATTCGCAGTGTTTTACTTGTCATCCGGAACTGGAGCAGAAGTTTGCTGCCCAGTACGAAGCCAAATTCGGCAAAAAACCGCCTAAGCCGGAATAGAAGCTGACCTTTACGGAAAGGTCGTTTCCATAGATTGCCAAGGATAGGCAATCTTCGACTACTCATTTTTATCTCATCGAAGAACAGGGAGGTTCAAGATGATTGCTCGATTTAATCGAGTGCTAGCACTCGGCATGCTGTCGGTATGTATTTCATTCAACCGCGGCATGGCGCAAGACAGCCCGCGCGTCGCCAATCTGCCTAATCAAGCACCTGCTGCAGGTGCCAAGCCTGAGTTCACATTTCTGCTCTTTTGGAAAGAAAACAACGCAGCCACTCAAGCAATGGCTGCAAAATTAAAAACCACGCTTCCACAGAAGCCGCAGCAGACCGAATGGTCGGCGATCAACGTCAACGACCCTGCCAACCAGGCTCTGGTCGAACGCTACAAAGTGAGTCGCGCCCCGATGCCAATGGTCATGTGTGTGGCATCGAATGGCGCAGTTACTGGGGCGATTCCCGACAAGCTGAATGATGAAGTCATCGATCGGCTGTTGGTAACTCCCACCATGACGCAGTGCATGAAAGGGCTGCAAGAGAACAAGTTGGTTTTGGTGCATGTGAAGACAGACGACAATGCTGCCTTTCCTCAAGGCGCCGCCGCTTTTGCCGCGGATCCAGCGTTTCAAGCACGCACCATCATGGTCAGCCTTCGCCGTGATGATCCGCGCGAAATGCGATTCTTGGCCGACATGGAAATCGACGCCAAAACTCCTGGCTCGATGGTTTCTCTCTTAGCTCCACCTGGAGTGCTTGTGGGAAAATACGCAGAGAATGTTTCCAAAGATCAAATTGCTGTGGAGTTGCACGCTGCCGGCAAGTGCTGCAACGATCCCAACTGTAAACACAATAAAAAAGGAAAGTAGTTCCATGACACTTCGTGGTCTCATTTGGAAAGAACTACGCCAACGGCCATCGTCGGTGGCAACGTGCTTGCTAGCGATCAGCCTTGGCGTGGCAGCATTGGTTGCAATCCGCAGCGTCACGGTATTTTCCGAAAACGCCGTGGCGAAAAAGCTGGAAGCTTTGGGTGCGAACGTATTGCTATTGCCTCAGGAAGTCAGCCTACAAGATTACTATTCTGCCGACTTGCACGGAAAAACCTTGCCCGAGGAACATGCCACGCGACTGGCGATGGCGAATCTTGAAGGTGTCGAAGGCATCTCTCCAAAGCTCTGTGTACCCGTAGAATTGCAAGGCCGAAAAATCACACTGACGGGAATTCTTCCTCAAAGTGAATTTCAAGCTCAGGCTTCCTGGCAAAGCCTCAATTTATTTAGCCATAAACATGCTGGATGCAAAAAGAAAGCCACGTTCGAATCGACAGAAGAAGATACGGCTGCAGAGTCGTTAGTTAAAAGTAGACATGTCAAAAACTTAGGCGCGAGCGAAATCCTCGTAGGCGCCGATGTCGCTCAGCTTGCCAAAATCGAACAAGGCGACCGTATTTCCTTACTCGATCAGTCGTTCAAAGTTGTTGCCATCTTGCCAGCGACCGGAACAATCGACGATTCAAGAATTTTTGCGCATTTGCATACCGTGCAAAGTGCTGCCAAAGCCGGCCAGATCGTTAACGTCATCGAGCTGATGGCATGCTGCGAAGATGCGGCGGGCAATTTGATTCCAAGGCTTACCGAAATGTTCCGCGATGCCAAGGTTGTCACGATTTCACACGTTGTGGAAACACAGGTCTCGGTGAATCGCTTGATGGCCCGATTATCCTACGTGTTCTTTGGCATTCTGATTATCGTGAGCATTGCCAGTGTTGCCGGCACCATGTTTGCCAATGTGAGAGAACGTCGCAAAGAAATAGGAACGTTAATGGCGCTCGGTGCTACGCAATCTTGGGTATCACGATTGTTTCTTGGCAAAGCACTTTTGATTGGCATCACGGGCGGAATTTTGGGGGTTGCAATCGGCACAGTAACCGCTGTCACCGTGGGGCCACAGTTGGCAGGTGTTGCAGTGGATCCGTTGCCATCGTTAGGCGTGCTCGCTGTATTTCTGGCTGGCGCGGTTGCACTCATGGCAAGTTATCTACCAGCACGCCGGGCAGCACGAATCGATCCCTGTTTATGCTTTCGGGAGGTTTAGGAATGTTTCGACTTGAAAGTGTATCTAAACGATACTATCGCGACAACGAACCGATCGTTGCGCTTCAACCAACTTCGTTTGAAGTCAAACCTGGCGAGTTTGTCGCGGTCGTCGGTCCTAGTGGCAGCGGCAAGACAACCTTGCTTTCAATTTTGGGTGGAATGCTCGCGCCAACCGAAGGCCAAATCTGGCTCGACGGTCAATCGCTTTACGACGCGAAACCCAAATTGCGAGCGCAGATCCGCCAACGTCAAATTGGTTTCGTATTTCAAACGTTCAATTTGATCCCTTATTTAACGGCCTTGGAAAACGTCAAAGTTCCGATGCTGCTGTCCGGCGCATCTCCCGATCTGCAACAGCACCAAGCAACCCAGTTGTTGGTTCGAGTGGGATTAGCGTCTCGATTGCATCACAAGCCAAGTGAATTGAGTGTTGGCCAACAACAGCGAGTCGCCTTGGCTCGGACCTTAGCCAATGACCCTACAGTAATTCTTGCGGATGAACCAACCGGAAATCTTGATCCAGCCACTCGAGAACAGGTATTGGGATTCTTGGAACAATTTTGCCAGGAAGGCCGCACGGTCATTATGGTCACCCACGACCCTGCAGCGGCTGCTCGCGCCGGTCGAGTCATCAAGCTGTCCGAAGGCAATGTGGTGGAAGATACCCAAGAGCCATTGCTACTTGCTGCTTAGCAAATCCATGTCGCCATGAAACGTCTCCAAACCTTAATAGTGGCAAGCATGGTCTTGGCAATAGCCTTGATCAATGACAATTAGCGTGCACAGCAACAGACCACGCCACTGCCACCCGTGGAGAATGAGCGACCAACCAGTGGGCTTCGAATTCTCGATCCGCCTAAGGTTCCTGAACCACAATCGCTGCAAACGCCTTCGGAAAATATTTTGCCGGGAAAACCAACGGTTGCAGAGCCTCTGCCACCTAAAATTGGTGCCACGACTGATCTAGTTGCCCGACCAATGAGGCTGGAAGAATTAGAAGGCATCGCACTAGCAAATAATCCTGCACTCGGACGTGCCGCCGCTGCCGTACGTGCTGCTCGAGGCAAATGGGTGCAAGCCGGACTGCCGCCGAATCCAAACGTTGG
>CAZIGP010000488.1:0-4255 GCA_964538425.1 uncultured Pirellulales bacterium
TTGTATGACAAGACCCGATTTTTTGCCTCATTAGTTCCAATCGGAATAATCGATGACACAATGACATTCGCATTGGGACGAAGCGTAACAATCTTTGTGATTAGATCCTTTAATCTCTTTTGTAGGTGGCTAGTATCATTGCCACCGGTTCCAAGATCGTATTCTTGAAGAATATCGTTGGTGCCAATATGCAGCAGCACGAATCTTGGATTAACAGGTCCACGAGTGCCTGTTCCGGTAATCCAAAAACCACCACCATTGCTCGGCAATCCGAGCGGCTGGTTATTCGCATCCAGGTTATTAGTAATCATAGCGACTTGATAATCGCCATGCCCTTCTTTATGAGCCTGGCCGTCGGCTATCAATTGTGGTGATGAGTTATCTGTACGAGAACCAACAAAGGAAAATGAATAACCTGCATTCTTTAGGTTGTTGTTGAGACGATTTTCGTAGCCGCCTGGGACAGCAGTACCATGCGTGATTGAATCGCCCAATGGCATGATCTCGCCCAAAAGTACAGCTCCATGGGCCTGTATACTAATCCACAACACGATGCCGCTCGTGAATAAGCCATACGCGACAGCACTCCGCCGGCTCTTCAGCCATCTGATAAATGCCGTTCGCATTAAAATCTTATATGCACCAACATATGATGCTGCGAGATAGGGAACATCCATTGTGGTAACTCCTATCGAATGTTGATAACGTTGCATTCTTGACAGATCTCACTTGCTTGAGCGGCAATAATTCTTGTGGAATGTCACACGTCGCTTGGACATTCTCAGTCGATGAACACAAACAATTGCTAAGCTGGATGCCAACAGAAAAACCCCTGGTGGTTCAGGCACAACGTTTTGCTGCAGTTCTGAGACATATGCGGTCAAACCTACGAGAACACCTTCGCCCGGTGCTAAACTCAGCGTAATCCAATTTTGGCCAGACCAAGACCAAGTGCCGGTCGATGCATTGAAGATAGAAAGATTTCCGGGCCCATAAACTGTCGTGGTGGCGTTACTGGTATAGTCCAGATTCTGCACAAGCGTGAACCATGCATGGCCTAGCTCAGTATCTGGCCCCCAGAAACCCATTAAGAAGCCTTTTACTCGTGCCCCTTCAACGTAAGTTGTATTGGGCACGCTGGGAGAAAGCGTGAAAGGCGAAATCGCTAGCGGTAACCTAGTAGTTCCCGGTGGCTGATCACCTAAGTGATAAGCGCCGACAGAGTATAGATTCTGCATTTGACTGGCAATTGCCTTCAATTGAGGATCCAACGTTGCCAACGCGGTAAAGACTGCTGTGGGTGTCCCGTTTGGATACGGTTCAAGTCCGCCTTCGGCGTCTGGCCAATATTTCCGATGGTAATTGAACCAAGAGATTCCTTGAGCTCCATAGGCAAGTGCAGAATACCCCAGAAATCGCAGTTCATTAGCATTTGGAACTCGCCACGGATCTCCCGTCTTGATCGCTTGGACGAGAGGCATAAATGGTATTCCAGACTGTCTTGAAGCCAGGCTGACTTGCGCCAAGTTTTGAAAGAACAAGGGCATATCATAGGGCTGACCACCACTGGTCATTAAGTTGTAATGGTCATAGGAGATAATTGATGGACGTATGCTAGTAATATATTGATTAAGATAGCTAGCATAGTTAGGAGCGCCAGTGACTCCGTCGTTAGCGAGAAGGTTGACGTATGGTGCATGGTTGGGATCACGTGCACGGATGTACGACGCCAGAGCACCAAGGCCTGCAAACTCCGAAACCATGGGCTCATCTGCCAAGAAGTACATGTATGTGGCCGGCGAATTCTTAACACTATCGATGAATGCATCAAGCACCGCTTGCTTTGGTCCGCCATCAAGGGAAGCCGGCGAAAGAATATCGCGATTATAAACCATCGCTCGAAGCCCGTGTTGCTCGGCGATTGCGAGTTGGTTAACTGTATAGGTCCAAACTGTATTGAAACCTCCCGCAACTGCTTGTTGTGCCACTGCAGTTGTCAAGTCAGGACCGTCCCAATAAGTGACGATGGGCGCGCCAATCTTCAATGCGGGAGCATACACGCCGGGAGTGTAACGAACATAGTCTACCTGCGTCATACCATCGATTTGCGAGCTGGCATCACCAAATAACAGCCGGTTATAGGAGCCAGTAACTGGAGCAGAAAGCCCGCTAGCCAACAAAGTCCCATCGCGCCAGACGTTGTACGAGGCGTTGCCTGAAGGATTTGGCAATTGGGCAATACGAAAGACGTGAAAACCATCTGTGTTGCTCGCTGTGCTAAGTTGAGTGCCACCGTTTCCCCAAAAGGTTGCACCGCCCTTAATTGACAATAATGAGTTCTGCGTCGAACCGCTTGGAACCGCACCGATTAAGAAACTGCCTGCAAAGCCAGGTGAGTCAAGAACCTTCGCTCTAAACTCGATCGTATAGCCATTGGCTTTATATGAAGCAGAGTTGTTGTACCAGATATTTCCGACGCTGTCGGAGTTGAAATAGTTGTTTTCATTATAAGACGCAATAGTGAGAATCCCACTTGAAACGCCCACATGTGGTCCCGTCAGGGAAAAATCTGCAACGCTATTGCCATCGAGATCGACATGCGATACGTCTTCTGGCAGATAATTCATCTCGTATTTGTAGGTAAACGATGCTGAATTTGCCGGGACTAACTGCGCATTTACCGGTCGCACCCTGACGCAAAACACAAAAATAAAAAGAGCAAAGACAGATGTGGAAATTATGCGATTCATACATTTGTCTCTATAAAAAGGTTGGAAATCATCCATTAACTGCAGCAATAATCACAGTATTGCTTACCCAGGTTCGTCCTTTTCGTCTGATTTTGCATTCACCAAAGTTCTACTCTTCTAGGCGATTTGGAATACAAAAATCGAACGTGGCTTCATTCGGCATCTACACGTTCTTTGACTGTGGACAATTCATTTTCCTCGGGAAATAAAGGCTTTTCCGGTGACACGGCATTTACCGCCCACCGGAAAAGCTACTCATGTTTTAATCCTTAGCTGAGCTGTAATCTGCCAATTTTCGTGGCTGATCATGATGCCCTCATACACTTGATCATGAATCAGCTGATCCGCGCGGTGTCTGTATTACTTTTGTGTCTCTTCCAAAAGCAAATAGATAGACAAATTATTCCTGTCGATAACATCGAAATGGTTACAGGTTCTGGTACAGGAGCCCATGCTCCTTCGGTAAAGCGTAGATAGTCGACGTCGGTAACCCCCTGATGGATGCCTTGTAAGTCCCCAAAGATTAGCCACTGTGGGGCGCTATTAACTTCGGTTGGCACTAGGTCACTTCCGATTAGTACTCCATCTCGCCAAACGGAAAATGTGGCGTTGCCAGATGGATTTGGTAACTGTACATATCTGAAAGTGTGGAAATCGTCAGTATTATCCTGTGTATCGAGGGGTATTGGCTCAAAATCTCGCCCTCCCCACAGCGTGGCCCCACCGGCGATCTGAAGAAGGCCATTCTGGCCCGAATTTTTTGGATGCGTCCATACAGCTATGTTGGTACTGAGATCATCAGGATAGTTAGGCGAAACAGATATCACTTTGGCTCGGATTTCAACCGTATAACCAGCCTCTTTAAAAGGAGCAGAAACACCGTCCCAAATACTCCCAGCTCCTAAAGAAACAAAGTATGCGTTTGTCGCCGCGCCAGGCGTATTTATATTAAGAATTCCACCTGAGACAGCCATATTCCCAATTGTTCCGTCGTGGCTAAAATCTGCGGCGCCATTGCCATCAACGTTAACTGTGGGGTGATCACTGGGAAAATTATTCATCTCGTACTTATACGTAAAGGACGCCGAATCTAACGTTAGCAAATCACCATTAGCCTTCGGCAGGCCCGCCACAATTGCGGCTACACCGAAAGTCACAACAATCGTGCAAGACATACGAAACATGTTCTTACCTCCTTAAATCAAAAGTTGCCGACCGGTTACCGGTCGCCGACAAAAAGCCGGCAATTTTCACCCAGGTAGCGCGGTCCTCAGATAAATAGCTAACACACACAAATAGGAGTAACTTATTCAATCGAACGGCAGCATTCTGCAAGTCAATCTAAAGGTGCAATCAGAATCACACTAACGTTGCTGATGCCAACGGCCGTTTACCGATTTAAAAGTGGTTTTAATCCATTATAAATCCTTATTTACCAAATATGATTATCGTTCAGAATTTAGCGCCATCGCTCAGAACCAGTCACCTACAATAGTTCATGAATT
>CAZIGP010000489.1:0-4250 GCA_964538425.1 uncultured Pirellulales bacterium
CAGTCGCGCGATTGCCTTACAGTACGCTCGTTTGGGCATCCGTTGCAATGTTGTCCTCCCGGGACTCATCCATACGCCGGCCGCACACGCGTCGCTAGGAACACTATTCGCCAACGCAGAGGAGTTGATTGCGAAGCGCAATGCCATCTGCCCAACCGGACGCATGGGTGATGCTTGGGACATAGCCTATGCGTCGCTCTTCCTAGCCTCGGACGAGGCGAAGTATGTGAGCGGCGTGTTGCTACCAGTTGACGGAGGCATGTCTTGCCAAGTCGTTGTACCACCTATCTGAAACATCCAATTACTTTGAAAGATGCAAAATATGACGGTCAATATCGTTGGCTGGGCCCATACTAAGTTTGGAAAACTTGAAGGCGAAGACGCCGAATCTCTTATTCGAAGCGTGACTCGAGCGGCATTGGACGATGCGGGCGTGGCTGCCGCCGACATCGACGCGGTCTACCTCGGCCACTACAACAATGGTTTGAGTGCGCAGGATTTCACTTCGTCGCTCGTACTGCAGGCAGACCCGGGGTTTCGGTTTAAGCCAGTCACGCGAGTTGAAAATGCTTGCGCTACAGGCTCCGCCGCGATTTATCAGGGCGTCAATTTCATCCGCGCGCGACGAGGGCGGTTGGTTCTCGTCGTCGGCGTCGAGAAGATGACTAACCTGTCCACGGAGGAAGTCGGTACCATCCTTCTACGGGCGTGCTATAGGAAGGAAGAAACCAACACTGCGGGTGGCTTCGCGGGTATCTTTGCCGGCATTGCTCAATCATATTTTGAACGCTATGGCGATCAATCGGACGCAATGGCACGTATCGCCGCAAAGAACCACCGCAACGGGGCCGCCAACCCCTTAGCACATATCCAGAAGGACCTCGGCTATGACTTCTGCCGCAACGTTTCTGAAAAAAATCCAATCGTCGTGTCGCCACTGAAACGGACCGACTGCTCGATGATCTCGGACGGAGCTGCGGCATTAGTGCTTGCAGACGCAGAGACGGGGCGCACCATGAAGAGGAACGTGGCCTTCCGTGCCACCTCTCAGGTCAACGATTACTTACCAATGAGTGTTCGCGATATGACTTTCCTTGATGGAGCGGAGGCGGCCTGGCATAAGGCATTTGCTGAAGCTGGCGTCACGCTGGCCGACCTCGATTTAGTAGAAACACATGACTGCTTTACAGTAGCCGAATTGATGGAGTATGAAGCGATGGGACTAACACCTCGCGGCGAGGGTGCGCGCGCGATTCTCGAAGGTTGGACGGAGAAGGATGGCAGATTACCGATAAATCCATCCGGTGGCCTTAAATCCAAGGGGCATCCGATTGGCGCTACTGGAGTGTCGATGCATGTAATGGCTGCGATGCAAACGGTTGGGTGCGCGCCGACTGGCATCCAAGTCAAGGATGCTTCGGTGGCCGGCATCTTCAATATGGGCGGCGCTGCTGTGACCCACTACGTAAGCATCCTAGAGGCCGTACGCTGAAGCAGCATGGACACAAAAGGATACAACCGGGCGGGAGACTTAATTTAAGCCGAAGACCGAAGTATGGGCTCGAATGGCGCGAGTTCGCATTCCACGAGGCGAAGAAGTGATTCTACCGCTGCTACAGCTTGCCGAGCGCGCTAGTAATTGCTTCCAAGTCATAAACGCAGCCGCCCCAGGTTCCGCCGCTGGCGCGTTGTAGCGCTGCCCATAGGCGAGTGTCATCGGGAAGGCGTGGATCGGGTTGAAGCTGCGGTGGTGTGGCGCGTCGGGATAATTCCGCGGTTGCTTCTTCGCGGTTCAATAGTCGCTTTGTGTCGGTGGATGACGCCACAAACTCGATGCTGCCAACGAGGTTCTTACGATCGATTTCGATATTGATCAGGTCACCATCGCGTAACTTGCCGACCGGTCCACCGGCCAATGCCTCGGGGCCGATGTGGCCAATGCAAGCGCCGGTACTCACGCCAGAAAACCGCGCGTCGGTTAGCACTGCGACTTCGCGGCCCCACGGTAGATGTTTGAGCGCAATCGTAATTTGAGCGATCTCTTCCATGCCTGAGCCCATCGGGCCGCGACCACAAAGCACGAGGACGTCGCCGGGTTTGATCACGCGTTCGCCTTGGCCTTTCACCGCTGCCACGGCTTCGCGTTCGGAATAAAACACTTTGGCGGGTCCGGTCTTGCGATAGACACCGTCGGCATCGAGTACGGCAGGATCGATGGCCGTGCTCTTGATTACGGCACCTTCTGGGGCAAGATTTCCGCGCGGGAAGCAAACCGTGCTCGTCAACCCACGATCTTTGGCGCGAGCAGGCGACATAATCACATCGTTTGGATCGACACCATCTTGCTCGTTGAGCACATCGCGCAATCGCTGGCGTCGATCGGAACGCTGCCACCAGTCGAGCAATTCGCCAAGCGAATGGCCTGCTGTGGTTAATACATTCAAGTCGAGCAAATTCGCTTCGCGCAGGTGTAGCATTACTTCAGGAACGCCACCAGCAAGGAATACGCGCACGGTCGGATGACCGATTGGACCGTTTGGAAGCGCGTCGACCAAACGTGGTGTCTTGTGGTTCACCTCCGTCCAATCTTTGACAGTCGGTCGTCGTAAGCCGGCGGCATGAGCAATCGCCGGCACATGCAGCAATAAGTTGGTTGAGCCGCCGAATGCCGCGTGGACGACCATTGCATTTCTTATTGCGGCATCGGTGATAATATCTCGAGATTTCACTCCTAGTTTTTCCATGGTCATTAATGCCCGCGCGCTGCGGCGGGCCATGTCGACCCAGATTGGTTGACCGCTGGGAGCCAATGCTGAATGCGGAAGCGATAGTCCAAGTGCCTCACCGACTACCTGAGATGTCGCCGCAGTACCAAGGAATTGGCAGCCGCCGCCTGGTGAAGCACATGCACGGCAACCAAGTTCGGCGGCATCTTCCATTGAAAGCTCGCCGTGAGAATATCGTGCGCCGATCGATTGAATTTTCCCTGCATCTTCCCCAGCTTGGGGTGGCAATGTTACGCCACCCGGAACGAGCACCACGGGCAGATCGCGCATAGCGGCAAGCGACATCATCATCGCCGGCAAACCTTTGTCGCAGGTCGCTACCCCGAGCACACCTCGCCGCTGTGGCAGCGAGCGAATCAAACGGCGGAACAACATTGCGGCATCGTTACGATACGGCAAGCTGTCGAACATTCCGACAGTGCCTTGTGTTCGCCCGTCGCATGGATCAGAAACGTATGCGGCAAAGGGTACGCCGCCAGCCGCCTTAATTTCACGTGCTGCCGCTTGTACAAGCAGTCCGACTTCCCAGTGACCGGTATGAAAACCCAGCGCAACGGGCGAGCCATTTTCGGCTCGAATTCCTCCTTGCGTGCTAAGCAACAAAAACTGCGGCCCAAGCATCTCGGCCGGGGGCCAACCCATGCCGGCGTTTTGCGACAGTCCAAATAAATCGCCGCTAGCCCAATGGCGCAGCATGTCGTCCGAAAGCGGCAACGCGCCGGTGGGACCGGCTGCTTTGGTTTGGACACGATAGATCGAGGGATCAGCAGTGTCGAGTAGTTCAATTGATCGTGACATGCTGCTCATTTTACTGTTGAGCGGTTGGAATTGCGCGACCCTGCACCGGGAGGCGTTGCGATACAATGCGCCCCAGCGTAGCACAGAGTCGCACGCCGTTGCCTGAAATTCTAGTTATGCTGGAAAAACAATAATCGCTTCCAGGCGCGACTAAAAGGATAGGCCCGGAGGGACGCGAACAACCCTCAAAATCCCCGAAGAATACGCGTAGTCGCCAACGCTGCGCTGCGAAAAGCGCTGCGATTTTGACAGCTTCCAACCTGGCCGACATTCTTGTCCAATGGGACAGCCTATCTGAACCCATTCGTCGAGCTATTATTGCCTTAATCGGTGCATCGAAATAGACCCGAAATCGATTACGTTAGAAGAACGAGCCGAGCTAGAGATCGACCTCGCGGCTGTTCCGAACAACGGGCTGGTCTATTTTGCGAAATGTAATGAGGGAGGCCAACATAGATTGGACAGGCCAAGGATTGTTATTATAGGTGTCATGGCCACCCTTTATTTGCTGACTGATTCTGAGTTTAGGATGCCCCCGGCACCTCCAAGGTCCAACTTGAAAGCCGTAGGCATCATAATGGAGAGCTATTGATGGCAAGTGACTTCAATAATTGAGTTCGGTGGAATCGCTCGCCGCGAGAGCAATAGAACAACACCGTGTTCCTC
>CAZIGP010000490.1:0-4250 GCA_964538425.1 uncultured Pirellulales bacterium
GCTGAAATGCACGGTTTGCCGATGACTAACGTAAATGTCGCGCTGACGAAACGGATTGAGATGGAATTGGCATATGCTCCGGCGTTCAATGAATCGATCAGCACAGTCACGGGTCGTCCACATGGACACATCAACTATTCCTGGAATAGTGGGTACTGGTGGCTGCGAAAGCAGTTCCGACATCGAAACGGTGATACGAGTCCTGATCCGGTGGCTATCGAAGTTGACAGGAAACTCGGTGTAGTTCACGACGCAGGCCAATTGCGCCTGGAGCCCGATCTCGCCACGCTTCGGCCAATGGAGTGACGTGTACACTCAACAATTCAACTCAACTACACTGTGAAAATTTTAGAACCGGTGACTCAAATACCCGATTCCGCTTTGTCCGATGCTGCTGGGAATACTCAAGAGGTGACAAGTATTCGAATGGTGGGCTTTGTATTATTGCTCATCTGTGTCAATCTAATTTGGGCCGGGCAGCCGACGGCAATCAAATACATTCCGTCGAACCAACTTGGGCCTTTCGCCATTGCGTTCCTACCTTTGATCTTCGCCACGCTGATTCTCTTACCGCTGCTCTGGAAGCAGAAGACCGGCAATCACGTCGCACGACCCACGACACAAGATTGGATGCGATTCACTATCGCTGGAGTATTCGGCCAGCTTGTTGCGCAATTAGGCATGACCTGGGGCGCTATTGTAGGGCAAGCCTCAAGTTGCGCAATTCTCTATTTGCTTATTCCAATTATCACGGCTGTACTTGCATCCTGCCTTCTCAAAGAGCGCATCTCAGCTTTACGAATATTGTGTTTGGCAATCGGTTTCGCGGGTGTTCTGCTCATGTCTGCAAGTGATCTGGGACATGTCTCTTTGCTCACGTCCAAGTACATGATCGGAAACATGCTTTTCCTCGGAGGTTGTCTTGGTGCCTCATTCTATAATGTGTATTGCAAGGGCCTGATGAAAAAGTTTCACGAACGCGACATTCTAATTTACAGCTACTTCGCTTCAACCCCGGCCAGTCTTGCGATCCTCTTGTGGAAGGAGCCGCAATGCTTTCGAAATCTGGCTTACCTTGATACGAGTGCCTGGATCGCACTGGCATTCTTAACTTTTCTCGTGTATGGCCTTTCGATGTTAATGTTCTTCTATGTCCTACAATATCTGCCTGTTACGGTTGTTTTGGCATCAACTTATCTGGTCCCCGTCTTTGGCGTTGTGATTGCAATGGCTCTGCTAGATGAGCAATTGAGTCTGCTCACAATGGTTGGAGCTACAATCGTACTCGTTGCGACTGTTCTCATCCTTTGGTTCGAACCTACTCCCACATCGACTGCGACATTGCAGGTCACCGTAGATAACCGATCACCGGCGTGAGCGCACTGAGAAAATTATTATGAAAATCGTTGACATCGAAGCAATTCATTTACGAATCGAAGACCCAAATATCGAGCTTTTCGATGGCTCGTACGATAATTGCTTGATTGTGATCACCACCGACGATGGACGGCAGGGCATCGGAGAAGTGGAATCTTTTTCGCCGGCAATTTTAGCTTTGGTTAATGGTCCATCTTCACACAACCATGCGATGTGTCTACGTGATCTGCTCGTCGGTGAGACAATGGACGATCCAGTCCGGCTCTGGCAGAAGGTTTACGATGCAACCGATTATGTCGGCCGTCGTGGCATTGTTATGCACGCCTTGGGGGGAATGGATCTCGCCCTGTGGGATTTATTGGGGCAGTCCTATGGCCAGCCCATCCATATGTTGATCGGTGGGAAAAAGCGGGACCGCCTGCCGGCTTACGGCACAATTTATCCAATCGATTCAACGCCCGCCGGCGTGAAACGGCAGATCGAATTGGCTCAAGAGTTGAATCTGCAAAATTTCAAACTCGTCGCAGATCCCTGGTGGTTTGAAGACATTGATCACACCGAGAATCTATTACGGGCTGGACGCGAACAAGCTGGGCCAGACGCGAAGATTATCGTAGATGCTGCCCTTGCTTATCGCACAGCAGCAGAAGGATTGGCACTATTTCCCGTCTACCATGAAATCGATTTGTGGTTTCTTGAGGCTCCTCTACCGCTGGACGATCTCAACGGACACCGCGAGATGGCAGGGCATGGAGTTCCACTTGGTGTGGGCGATCTTGGGCTGACACATGTCGATGAATTTATCGAATTCATGGATCGTGGCTGCGCCGACATTTGCCAACCAGACATCACGATGGTGGGCGGGTTTACTGGTATTCAGCGGATCGCTAACGCAGCATCGGCGCGCGGTAAACGCGTTATCACCCATGGCTACAAGACAAACATCGAAATCGCCGCAAATCTTCACTTCCTCGCCGCCCAGGAAAAAGAGGAAATTCTTGAATTTTCCACCAGTCGCTCGCCTTTGCGCTGGCATACCACTCGTGAGCACCTGCATGTTGAGACCGATGGATGCGTACACGTGCCCGTTGCACCAGGATTAGGTGTCACGCTCGATTGGGATTTTGTAAACCGGCATCGCGTTGGAGAAGTCGGAAAACTTTGCGCATGATACATCCTAAAATCACAACCGTCGCCCATGTAGACAATCGCAACGGCGAATCCCCTGTTTGGGATACGGCTCGGTGTCGCTTGCTTTGGGTAGACAACGTTCCAGGTGATATTTTCGCATACTACCCAGCCAGTGGTGTGATGGAAAAAATTGCCAGCGGGTTACCGGTATGCAGCTTGGCAGTCAATCACGATGGTCGCCTCGTGATTGCTGGAAACCAAGGGATTTTGCTTTGGAATGGCGTGGGAGATGCATTCCCCATAATCACAGAACACCAAGGCGAGCAACTCTCATTCAACGACATTACTGTCTGTCCCCGAGGGAACATCTACGGTGGAACATTCTATTGGGGTGAAGGTGGAATGGAGCGGCGCGGAAAAATATATGTGATCCGCACTGACGGCACTGTTTCTGTTCTTGATGAAGGAATGATACTTTCCAATGGCTTAGGATTTAGTCCTGACGGCCGCACATTCTACTTTACCGACACCATGGCACGGAAGATTTTTGCCTACGATGTAAACGGTAAAACGGGCGTTTTGAGCAATCGCCGTACATTTGTGACCGTGCCACGTGAAGAGGGATTGCCGGACGGATTGGCAGTGGACGCAGACGGCTTTGTTTGGTCGGCTCATTGGTACGCCAGCGAGATCGTACGATATGCACCCGATGGAACGCCCCAGCAACGAATTCGTGTACCAGCGCAGCAGGTAAGCAGTGTCGGGTTTGGGGGAACTTGCCTTGGAGAGCTTTATATCACGACAGCCGGTGAATACTGGGCGAGCGATGAACAACCGACCGCCTTTGATCTTTCTCATCCCATGGGTGGTCCTCTCTACCGGGTAGGCGCTGAGGTTTGTGGTCTGCCACCTCATGTTTCTCGTTTCGAGATGAGTTCCTGATGAACCATCGCAAAAAAGTAATTATTACGGGCGCATCGTCAGGCATTGGTCGTGCCACGGCCGTGCGGTTCGCAAACGAGGGATGGGATGTCTGCGCGTTAGCTCGGCGCGAGGAACCGTTACGGGAACTATTGGCAAGGTTTCCCTCGGGCGAACATTTCATGGTCGTTGGGGACTACAGCGATCCAGAGGTAATCCAATGTTTAAAAAAAACATTGGACTCGAAATGGAGGTGTCTCGATGCGCTCGTCAGTTGTGCCGGCGCGTTCCATCCTGCTTCTGTAATTGATTCATCATTTGAAGAGTGGCGTAAATCTCTTCACAAATTGATCGATGGCGCTGTTCGCATGTCGCGGCTCGCAGTGCCTTTCATGCATGCCGGGGGGCGATTGATCCATATTACCTCAATTCATGCAGAGCGTGCCGAAGTCAATGCGTCGGCTTACGCCATGGCGAAAGCAGCAATCAATGCTTTGTGCCGTGGACTTGCCGCCGAACTAGCGCCGTCAGGAATTCTCGCCAATGGAATTGCGCCTGGTTTTATCAATACACCCATGTGTGTGATTAACGGCAAGAACGAGCTCGAATCGGAATGGTTTCAGACAAATTACGTCATAGGCCATCACTTGCCTCTGAAAAGAGCAGGCACACCAGAGGAAATTGCGGGAGTCGCCGCTTTCCTCGCTGGACCTGATGCGTCATACATCACTGGGCAGATTATCACAGTAGATGGTGGATTGACGATTACGTTCTAGGAAAGAATCACTCACTAGTTGAATCGAAGCTCACAACATCATCCT
>CAZIGP010000491.1:0-4248 GCA_964538425.1 uncultured Pirellulales bacterium
CAATGGTTTGAGAATCAAGCGCGCTAACGGTCGTTTCTGCTCGAGTGGTTTGATAAATCGGATAACGAATCACTTGACCGGCTTCGTTGATCGAGACCGGAATGCCTTCCGCTTCTGGCCCCACTTCCGATTTCACCGCATTAATTTGCATAACGACTAAACCATCGGGGCTGACACGCGGCCAAACGCCCAAAATGATGCCCACGTCGTCGAGCACAATGGCGTTAGTTTGACCGGTTTGATTAATGGTGTTCGCGGTAATACGAGGGACCTGCTGGCCCACTTGAATAAATGCCTGCTGATTGTCCATTGTGGTAATTTGCGGCCGGCTTAAAACATCCAACCGGCGACATTCCGACAGTGCCCTAAGCAACACACTCACACTTTCACTACTGGCTGAAAGTACCAAACCACCGTAACCCAGTTGAGAATTTTGTCGACCAAGTGAAAGGTTTGATAAACCTTGTGTGCCAACCCGCGAACTATTGGCCAATGCTCGATCGCTGGCACTATTGCCTAGTGGATTAATACTATTGAAATTGAAACCAGGATCGTTGCTTGCACCTACAACTTGCTGAGTGGTTGTCTGTGTACCATTTGGTAACGTCGTGGTGATATTTCGAGTGATGAAGTTCGGCACACCGACCAAACTACGATCGAACAGCACGGAATCTTGCAGTCCCAGCTCGATACCAAACTCATCGGTATTGTTTAGCGTCACTTCAGCAATCAACACTTGGATCATCACCATGGGTGGCCGACGATCGATTTCTTCGATCCAGCGAATGACTTCCTGGTAATACCGCGGGGTAGCACTGACAATAAGACTGTTGCTTACCGGCTCCGGCACAACCACCACTTGGCGTTGAAATTGCTCCAACGCACTCACAGTACCCTGCGCGGCATTTTGCTGGAGTGTCTGCTCTTGAAGTAAAAACTGCGTAATCGTGTTTGCTACGTCTAGTGCCGGAACATTCTTCAGGCGATAGACTCGGCTTTCCCGAGTACGAACGTCGATATCATCGAGCCGTGCAAGTACCGCTTCGACCACAGCCAATTCGCTGGGTGAGCCGGATGCGATGATGCTATTCGTTCTTTGATCGAACGAGAAGCGAATCGGCACCAAGGTGCCGCCTTCCGCCTGGCCGCCACCGGGCTGGGCAAACGCCCCAAAAACGCCTTGATTTTGTTGGGTGGTTTGCTGACCAAACAAATTTTGTAGCATCGTGAGCAGCGTAGTTACGTCGCCGTTGACGATCTGAAACACTTTAATTTGGACTTCGGCAGCCGGCATTTGATCGAGCTGCGCAATGAGTGCAGCAATCAAATCCATGCTTTCCGCAGGCGCTGAAACCAAAATGGCATTCTTCTGTGGATCTGGCGTAATTTTTACGTCCGCAAGAATACCGGAGCGCAATCCTTGCTTGATATCGCCGTCCACCGTGACAAATCGCAGGGCCGTCGAGCGGCCTTGTGATCCCTGTTGCCGAGGCTGCTGGTTTTGCTGCTGTCCTGGTTGCTGCTGAAATTGACCTGGAAGTTGAAACGGCTGCTGCTGTTGTTGACCGCCACCGGCCTGGTCGGAGCTAATGGCGTCTTGCAGCGTTTCCGCCATGTCTTCTGCCGTGGAGTTGCGCAATTGAAAGACGCGCAGTTCATTGACCGCAGCCGTTGTTGCGACATCGATCTTGCGCACCAATGCTTGTACTTCTTGCAAGTCGCCAGGACTACCTTGTGCAATGATCGAGTTTGTGCGGAAGTCTGCTACGATCGTAGGCCGACTAGCCAATCCTGTGCGCGACAAAAAGAATTCGTCGACGGTTTGTTTCGCAGTGGATGCCGACGCATGTCGCAGCGGAAATACTTGAAACATACTGGCCGGGCCAACCGGAAGGTCGAGGCGCTTAATCAAGTCGACGACGCTTTGTACGGCTTCGGGCCGGCCAATCAACAGCAGTGAATTCGGCTTCACCAGCGGTGTAATACTCACTCGGCCTTGGCGCGGCGAAAGCACCTGGTCGTAAAGCTGTTGCACCAAGGTGCTAATGGCTTGACTGCTGACGTGCCGTAAAGGGTAGATTTCAATGGCAGGCTGTGTCTCAGTGCTTAATCGTTCGATTTCATTGATGATTTGCGTGACTTTCTCGACATCGCTGGGATGACCGCGAATTACTAAAGCATCAAGACCTTCAAGAAATTCGATTTGCACAGGACCGATCAGCGCTCCACCCGTTTCGTCCTCCTGGCGGGGCGGCACATCTTGTGGCGGCAATGGGGCTTGAGGCTGGCCTGTCTGCTGATCCTGATTTTCATTCGGTTGTGCTTGGGCAAGCTGCATACTACCGGCAGTTTGATCGCCTTGATCGCGTTGCTGGAAAATCATGCTAACAAAGCGTCCTGCGGCAGAATCTTTTTTCAGTGGTAAGGTTTTCGAGGATTCACCCTCGCCCAATCCAACGGGTTGCCGCGGCGCTCCAATGATGCCTCCTTCGCGAAAAACAGCTAGTGCTTTTGCAACATCCGCATTGTTAGAAGTGGCCAACGGTACTACTGTCGTGTTTTCGTCCGATTTCGGTGGTCGACTATCGATTGCTGTGACCACGCGTGCCCAGGCGTCAGCCAGTTTCACCGGCCCTTCAAGTGCAACTTGCTTGGCCTCGCGATCGACGATTAGATTAACCCGGCCACCTCGGGTATCGAGAGAATAACGTGCCCATTGGCCATTGTGTTCGACAGTTACCGGAAGGGGTTTGCCGAAGATTTTTGCAAGTGTTGCTTCAAAATCTTGCGGACTGAGTTTTTTGAGAGGTACGACTTTGGGGCCACGAACACTAGCTGGCGTAGAAACTGTTGGTGAAGATGTTTGGCCAATAGGAGGCAATTGAGCCACAATTTGCTGGTGGACCGCTGGTGGTGCAAATACCAATAACTGCGAAGTACGAGCGTCGTAAGAAATGCGAGTGCCTGTTTCAGCCACAAACTGTGCAATCAGCTTTTGGGCAAAAGCCTCAGCATTATCAGGCGGGATGTTATACGCACTGAGCAGCGGTTCGTTACTTGCCAGCGTCGGCTGATTGGCAGATGAATTGGAGGGAGCAAGCTGCTGCGCATGGGTCTCCGTTGCAATGGAGGTAATCCACGCAGCCGCAACAACTACGCAGGTAAATCGTCGAATACGTGGGCTGGAATAAATCATTAACAGTCACAACCTGTGCTATCGCGTCGGGTCGACTCCGCCGCAGTGCCAGCACCCGCCCGGTGTGCCCGCAAAGTCTACGCAGGAGAAATAATCGGAAAAGTCTTCCCAGTTCTCCATCAATTCCTAGAGAGCAGCTAGGAATACTCAAAACGCAAATACCGCAGGCACCCAAAAGTAAAGATAGGCAATTTCGTGATCCGATTGCCGCCCATTTTGATGGGCCCCCTCTGTATAGCTGCAAGTTCCACACTTCAGGATTCAATATTCTGAAACCGCTGCATCCTTCCTCAGGTAAAATGCGGGGACTGAGCTAATTACCCTCTCGAGACTTTGAGGATACAGCCATGCCTTACTTTCCCGTATTTGTTGAAATTAACCGACGCCAAATGGCTGCTTGGTTTAAGTTCGTCGGGCTGGGTTTGATACTGATGGCTGCTCCAACTAGGAGCTTTGCTGCTCGTGTTGCAGCTCCCAAACTACTTCCTAAAGACACTTATCTCTATTTGCAAGTTGCAAACGTTCCACAATCGGTTGAAGCTTTTCAGCAAACGAATCTTGGCAGAATGATTTCCGATCCACAAATCAAACCGTTTTTTGAAAAGCTTTACACGGCAGCCAACGAAGCAATCAAGCAAGTTCGGGAGCAAACAGGCTTTTCGTTAGAAGAACTCGCTAATATTCCCAAAGGAGAAATCGCCTTTGCCGGTTTACCCGTTGAGGGAAATCAAGTTGCAATGGTGCTCATTGTCGATTGCGGCGATGCGGCTACGGCGAAGAAATTGATTGATACCATGTATCGCATGTCGGAAGTGGCGGGTCGAACACCGCAGGAAGAACAGGTCGATGGCGTAACACTATATGTCAGTCCACAAGGAGGACCATTTCAACTAGTTTACTTCGAGCACGATTCGGCTGTTGTTGCGACCAGTGGTGTTGATACCGCCAAACAATTGCTAAAACGCTGGAACGAAGGAACCACGGAATCGCTAGGAGACAACCCACGGTTTCAGTCGATCATGAACCGTTGCCGCGGCACGAAAGACGAGTCA
>CAZIGP010000492.1:0-4244 GCA_964538425.1 uncultured Pirellulales bacterium
GGCAAGGGCAGGTTGTCGCCATTTCCCGCAACGGCTTGCTCCCTCAATCTCACTTTCAAGGAGTTGAATACACCGAATTTCCGCCGCCGGAACCGGCGCTCATGGGCCTGGCGGCGCTCGAAACTCAAATCGAGGAGCATTGCCGGCTTCTGAAACGCCAAGGGGTCAACCCTGCATTACTCGTTGACAAACTTCGACCTTACACGCAATTAATTTGGCGACACTTTTCCTTGGACGAACGACGACGGTTTTTATCGCTTCATCGAGCTCGATGGAATATTCACCGTCATCGCGTTGCACAATCAGTTCATCAAGTTCTGATGCGTGCCGTCGATCAGAACAGATTGGCAATCGAGCGCGGCGAGATCTATGAATTGCGGTCTATAGGAGACCATATAAGTGTGACATTCAAGGATCAAACCGGAAACATTCGAACTCTTGAAGCAGAGATCGTAATGAATTGCATGGGGCCTCAGGAGGAATTCTCAACGATTCGTTCAATACTCTTGCAAAACTTATTGTCTGAAGGGCTGATTGCGCTCGATGAGCTTGATATGGGTGTCCGCGTGACAGCCGACTTTGCCATCATCGATCGTCATGGGCGCGCTTCCGATGTGCTTTATGCCATAGGCCCTTTGCTCAAAGGGACAATTTGGGAGACCACTGCCGTACCTGAATTGCGCGTGCAATCGTATCAGGTTGCCCACATACTTTCCGGCATTCCACTCCGACTCGACCGGCCAGACCCAGGTTGGCCGGCCCAACCTGGCATCGAATTATTAGAATATTGTATCTGATTGACAAATGTAGGATTCATTTGGAAATATTGAAATAGAGGTTATGCTGCCTCACACTTTTGCTTTTAGTTTAATTATTACAACCGTACGACATGAAAAAGTTTCTTATGCACTATGCCGTAGTGCCACATTCTTAATGGAGATGTAGGTCATATGCAGAACAGTTTTACGAGCGCGCGATCGCCGTGGCGGGATTTTCATTAACTCGACATCTATTTTTGTTCTTTTATGTATATATTTAAATGTATACATTTTTTGTGGTTTAAGCTTTGAAAAGCTAGGCGAACAATCAGCATCTCAGCTAGGAAATCCTAAAAATCTCAATGTATAAATCAGTTCTATGAGATGTGTTATCATTTTTACACTGACTTGATAAAAACGCAAACTTCTTTGAGTGAAAATGATTTGGAATTAGCTAGAATCATGCAAAATGTTCGTTATTCGGCTTTTCGTGTTGAATGCATGGATGGATGCATCAATTAATAATTATCCACGTTCTCATGTGCTTTTACCTCTGTTGACGCATGCGTTTCTGTGTGGAGTCGATGTACTTCATAATTCCGTCAGCTTTAACTTTTGAAAAGAACTGATCACCGTGATCGCCCAACAAATACTGACGACATGCTGGTAGGTCATGGGGATTTTGCAATTTCATCGGCGGACCGCTACGTCGTAGACATTTTCATCAGCAAGATTTCAAGCCGTTGTTAAAACGCGCCGGCCTGCTATCGATTCGGTTTCACGATTTAAGGCACAGTCATGCGACGCTGTTGCTCGGGCAGGGCGTTCACCCGAAGGTTGTCCAGGAACGTCTCGGCCATTCGCAGATCAGTGTCACTCTCGACACGTACAGCCACGTGTTGCAGGGCATGGATCGTGAAGCAGCCAACAAGCTAAACGCCGTGTTGACTGTGAAGACTAAACCGGCTGTAGCGGCGACTGCTTGAGATTGGCTGTACGGTGGCTGTATTTCGCCATCTTGGCAGCGACCACCGCTTGACGTAAAGTATAGTCTAGTAAGTCTTTCCGGAGGGTAAGCGAATGGCTAGCGGCCACACTGGAAATGTGGTGCCGGGAAACCGGTTGCGGGTTCGAATCCCGTGCCCTCCGCTTGAAGTTTTCGCATGGTCTAGTCGCAAGAATTCGCATAAGCCTCTGTGATAGCAATGGCTTGTGGCACATTTTGCGACTCCCTGCGATCTCTTGCGGCAGGTTGCTGCACCATGTTTTGCACCGCTGGTGCACCGGAATTCGCACCGCTTCCTGCGGCGAGTTCAATATTATCGTCAGTGACTTGCAGGCAGTGTTTAAGTGCGATTTTTGAAGTGTTGCCCAGCTACGCAGTAGTACGACGTGAATCGGAAACTTTTTGGCAAGCTCTGTCTCGCGGCTAGCTCACATCGCATGGAATAATCTCGTCCACGGTTTCAGGCCGGCCCGCTTCAAGAGCCGCTTCAAGAGCGTTCGCAGGTTGATTTCTGCCAGCCCTTTGTTGCTCGTTAGCGACGATTTGGCGAGCGCAAAATCACACACCCTTCAAAACTGCACCGGTTTTGTTTGAAAGGCTGAGTTGGACGTGTCAACCTCGGCACGGAATGCATTCGATTCATCGTCGCAGTGTTTTGCTTTTTAAGTTCAAAGAGCCGAGCTCACTAGAAAGCCGGTCTGCAGGACTTTGGCCAGTCGAGATTTGAGACGCCTTTATACTGCAATAATTTACCGAGACTTTGATCAATCTATTTTAGTGTAGAGAGATACTCGATCAGATCACGTAAGTCATAGAGCGAAAGATTTTTGCCGATTTCCGGCATGGCTGACTTGGCCGGCGTACGATCTTCGATCGTACTGGTGAGAACCGTGATTAGTTCTCCATCCGGCTTTTCAAGGACAACCTCTTTCTCATTCTCACTCTTCAAAACTCCGCCAATGACTTTCCCGGAATCAAGCACCAGCGAGGTAGTACCAAAGCCGGCAGCAATTTTGGCATTCGGATCCACAATGGACTGCAGCAAGGACACTCGGTCGTGCCGGGTAGCGACTTTCTCCAGGTTTGGCCCGGCAATGCCCCCTAGTTCATGACCTATGCGGTGACATCGCAGACACTGCGCAGCCAAGTTCGTCGTGAACACGCGCTTTCCTCGCTCGGCATCACCGCCATGTAAACTGGGCATGTAGGGAGCGAGTGTATCACCAGGTAACTTCGCGCGATACTTCGTAACGGCCTCCTGAATCTCTGGAAACATTTTCGTTGGATCGGCCTCGAGTACTTCCAGTTGCAAAGCGGGTGGCAACGAACCATCCAGTAACTGCGCTCCGAGCCGAAGGAGTGCCTCTTTTACCAAAGGCGCATCAATGGTTGCAATATGCCTAATTGCCTGCTGCCGTTCAATCATGGCTGCTTCATTGTTCAAAGCAGCTTCAACTAGTAAAGAAAGCCCCTTTTGGGCATCTTGCTTCATGATCAGTTCACGCGCTTCGGCCCTTAGCGTCGCGAGATCGCTTTGTAAGGCAAATGACAGCAGTGCATCGGATGCCGTGGCATTACCTTCCGCCAACAGGCGCAGTACGGCAACTCGCACATTTGCCGGACGCTCTGTCTCGCGCACCCACTCGGCAAAGAGGACTTCATCAATTGGCAAGTGATATCGTTTGACGAGTTCAAGGACCGATCCCTGCAATTCACGTGGTGTTTTTTCAAGAAGCTCGGGTAAGCAGGCCTGAAGACGATTTTGAATGATGGTAGCATCCCGAGCAGCCAGTGGGCGCCAAAAGCCGATCACTCGATCCCGCAGCGGGGGGTTCGCCCAATCTAACAAAGCAGTGAGAGCTTCCTGCCGCATCGTCAGATTTAAGCGCGAATCAAGGGCCAGGGTGATAACACGCGCGACATGCAGATCTGTTCCCAATCGATAGTTCGCACTGATGATGCGTCTCCAAAGTGCATCACTTGGAACTTCATGATTGGGTAATTGCGTCAACCGTTCAGCGGTGGCCGCCAAATCAGGCAGGGCAACCGCGATCGGCAGATCGTAGATCGCGGAAGCGGCTTCAGTAACGAGTTTCAAGTCAGCATCATGTAAAAACTGTTGCACTCGTCGATCTTGCCAACGACGTTGGGAAAGTAAGACACCTAACCTAACTGCGGAACTTGGATCCGTTGCATATTGCTGGACCACTTCGCGGTCATTGATCGTAACAAGGGCCATGACCACCGCATGCCGCAACCAAGGATCCGTGTTATTGTTTCTTCGCAACAGATCCATTAAGGGAGCTACGGCGCTGACAGCTTTCCGCTTTCCCAAGGCTGTTGCGGCAAAACTTTGCACGCGTGGGCTAACGTCGAGCAGGAGTGGTAACAACACGGCGTCGTCTGCTATTTGCGGAGAATCGCCCAACAACTTAGCTGCGTGAGCACGAACTTCTTCATCGCCATCCGTGAGCAGCGAG
>CAZIGP010000493.1:0-4241 GCA_964538425.1 uncultured Pirellulales bacterium
TCGTAATGATATATCCACTTTCGTCGACAATAACTCCCGAAGCTTGTCCCTGAGCTTCATACATACGTCCACGAATGGAACGAACCGTGTCAATGTGGACCACGCTTGATTTAATTTTTCGATAAACCAGCGTAAAAGCTTTTCCGAGGACCTTGAGGTTTAAATCGGGCAATGTTTTTCGCAACGCCTCCACCTCTCCGAGAGTACGGTGGTATTGGATGCGCTGCATTAATGCAGGCGTAAATGCCAACATTAGCACGATCACCAAGACCAAAAGCAGAAGTGGCAGGCGATTTGAACCGCGCGATAACACTGGGGTTGAAGCTCCAGAATAAACCGCATCAGGCGATGAAATAGGGCTTTCCATGGGTCCAAACGTAGTTAATGAAGGTTTCTGATAACCCCAATATAACGCAGAACTAAACAGCAATACATTGCCAGCTTGTGGCCAATCGACGCTCAATTAGGCCACATAATCCCTACGTTAGAAATAATCGTCTTTGGATTGGTAGGAAATGGGATTTGTAAAAACGCTCATATTCTATGCTTGTTCATAGGCTTATTGAAAATCAGCCCTCGAAAAATGAGCAAGGAAATCGCCGTGTCATCTGCTTCGTTGACTGAATTAGAATCTGAGCCTAATAGTGCAGTCTCGGCTCCTTGTGTTAGTGAAGTGTCCGAGCCCGTTCTGGGAGCAGACGTGCTCGAAACGCCGGCCGAATCGTTACCTCAAAGCCCCGCAGGGCTTGAAGCGTCACTCTGCGAAAAATGTGAAACTCCTCGTGTTGGCAAGCAAGGTTGGTGTCGCCGATGCGGCTGGTACCCGCGGTTAGGCACTTTTGTCGAATTAGATCCTTGGGATCGCGAAGATATTCCACAACCCGAGCCAGAATCGAAGCTAGATGCTTGCAAGAAGCTGATGCCGCTATGGGCTTGGAAGCTTTTAGCAGGCTCTGCGATTGTGCTTGGTTTGAGTTTTCTTGTCCGCCAGATTCTTCCTAGCCATGGAGGCTTTCGGTTTTGGTGGACGGTTTCCGAAATGGCAATCGGATTTATCGTTTTTTGTGGAGCCCATCTCAGTTGTTATCTCTTTGCCATCATGATCAACGATCGGCTTCAAATTCTTGATATTCTTTTGAAACCGTTGGCTATCTGGATCACCGTGATGCGCGAGCTTCCCGAAACTTTTTGGCGGGTCGCCAGCGGGGTTTGGGGAGTCGCTGCAATACTTGGCGGACTGCTTGTTGGCGGATTAGCTGATAAAGATCTTTTGGATTGGGGCGGCACCCCGGCCCGTTACAATTTGACGAAGGCGATTGCAGATCGGGCACAGCAGCTTGTCGCTGATGCGGAAACCGAAAAGACATTGCAAGAGTCGGTCGAAGACTTTGCCGGCAAGGCCGCAGAACGCAAAGAAAAAGAAAGACATCAATTGGACAAACCAAAGCTTCCCGTGGATTGTTTGATACTTGGATACAAGCCAATGGGAGATCGAGATTTTTACCATCTCATTATCGCCACCGATTTGGGCGGAAAGTTACAAGTGGTCGGTACGGTAAGCGATGGCATTCCGTCCGAGCTGCGGGCCCATTTAAATAAACGGATGCGCGAACTCCCGCAGCCAAATCCATTCGTACCGTGCAAGCTTGAGGGAAAATGGATTCGACCTGGCCTGGTTTGCCGAATCAAAGCCAAGCGATGGTCGAATGACAATCGATTAATCGACCCCGTATTCGATGAAATGCTGGTCGATATCGACGTTCCGCAATGAGCCGTCGATCAAAAAGGCTGATAATTCGTTGGCTGTTAAATCGGTCAATTCAAAGAACTAAGAAATACTGTAATCCACTCGTCGTTTTTATTTGGCTGGCATGTCTGAGTAGTGTTGCCGAGATCGCTTGCTCTGGCTAATGTTCTAAAGAAGGAGTTTTCAGCATAAGTTTCAGCAAGCACACAGATGCCTATCTTGCCCCCATCTCATTATTTTCCGTCGGCCGAGCGTGCTAATCGCTGGGGGTTAGTCCTGGTTGGCGGCGAATTGTCTGCTCCTTGGTTGCTCGACGCCTACCAGCATGGCATCTTTCCTTGGCCATTACTGGAAGATTGCCAAGATGTGCAATGGTGGTCTCCCGACCCGCGTGCGATTTTTGAGTTCGATCAATTTCATATTTCGCGACGACTGGCTCGGCGAATTCGCAGCAAGCAGTTCACCGTCACCAGCGACCACGATTTTTCTGGAGTCATTCGCGGCTGTGGTACAACAGGTGATCGCGCCGAAAATACCTGGTTGAGTGAAGAAATGATTGTTGCTTACGAAAACTTATACCGCTTAGGCCATGCGCATAGCGTAGAAGTATGGCAAGAAAATCAGCTTGTCGGCGGTACGTATGGCGTGGCAACCGGCGGTTTGTTTGCCGCCGAATCGATGTTTTTTCGAGAGCGAGATGCATCCAAAGTGGCGCTGGCTTTTCTGATCAACCACCTTCACAAACAAAATTACCAATTGCTCGACATTCAACAATTGACGGATCACACAGCCTCGCTGGGGGCTACGGAAATTTCACGAGCCCACTATTTGCACCGCTTGGCAGGAGCAGTAAATTCGGAAGCTGTTTTTGGAAAGCTGGACCAAGAAGCGATTGAAGAAAAACTTATCTAAACAGTGCAAGCATGGCGATGACAACGCTCGTATTAGGCCCTGGTGATGAATTGCTGACCGAGCAACTCGGTCGCGCACTGGCCGCTACTCTGCCTTCTACCGCCGTTGTTGCTTTGATTGGACCTTTGGGCGCAGGAAAGACAAAGCTCGTGCAATCGATTGCCGACGCATCCGGCGTCGCCTCAGGAGTGGTTGCCAGTCCGACATTCGTACTCGTTCATGAATACGAGGGCCGCATCCCGATTTTCCACTTTGATATTTATCGCTTACGAGATGAAGACGAATTTCTGGCCCTTGGTCCCGAAGAATACTTTGATCGCGAAGGCTGGTCGTTTATCGAATGGGCCGACCGGGTTGCAAGCTGCCTACCCGCCGAGCGGCTAGAAATCGAGATTGAGCCAGTAGGACCGACCGCGCGAAAATTCACTCTTCGCGCGGTCGGATCGGCTTACTGCGAGACGCTGTCCAGGCTGGCGTCGAAATTGGCCAAAAACTAAACGCCAACTTCGACGACATCAACTCATTTAAACACTGCCTCGTTTAAACAAAGGCAGCTGTGAACTTACTTCTTTTCGACGTTCACATCTCCAGCTGGAGTTTTAACCTCGACCCCGCCCCCTTCTGCTTTATCACCAGTCTTCACTTCGACTCCTGGAGCTTGAACCTCGACGCCTTTTTTTTCACCGGCCGGTGGGTTTTTGTTTTCGCAACCGACAACCGTTGCCAAAATCGTCGCGCCCAACATCATTGCAATCGCCTTCATGATTCAGATCTCCTAAAAGGTAAATCCCAACTTGCAGAAACCGTATCTGCATCAACAAACAATCTACAAAATAAACTTGCTCAAATCCTCATCTTCTGCCAATGCAGACAGTCTTTGCTTTACATAACCTGCATTGACAGTCACTTTGCTTTGCCCCATGTCGGGCGCTTCGAAACTTAATTCTTCGAGCAATCGCTCCATAATCGTATACAGCCGCCGCGCACCGATGTTTTGCGTTGTCTGATTGACCCGGTAGGCAAACTCAGCCAGTGCGTCGATCGCGTCCGAGGTAAATTCCAATTCGACGTTTTCCGTTTTCATCAGCGCCGTGTATTGTTTAGTCAAAGCGCTTTTGGGTTCCGTCAAAATCCGTATAAAATCGTCCTTGCTCAAGTCGGTTAATTCGACGCGAATGGGGAACCGGCCTTGGAGTTCCGGCATTAAATCGCTCGGCTTGGCACGATGAAATGCCCCCGCAGCAACGAACAACACATGATCGGTGCGGATGTAGCCGTACTTGGTCTGGATGGTGGTTCCTTCAACAATCGGCAGCAAGTCGCGTTGCACACCTTGGCGAGAAACATCCGCCCCCTTCGATTCACTAGCAACGATTTTGTCGACTTCGTCAAGAAAAATAATTCCCAAATTTTCCGCAAGCTCGATTGCTTGTTGATGAATATTTTCTTTATTGAGTAGTGCCTCGCATTCGTGTTCGAACAAAACTTTGCGTGCGTCCGCCACGGTCACTTCGCGACGGATAGTATTTTTAGGCATGATTTTTTCAAACATGCCTTGCAAGTCGAAATCAACTTGTTCAAT
>CAZIGP010000494.1:0-4235 GCA_964538425.1 uncultured Pirellulales bacterium
TGTCGTCGCCTCACGTGTGTGCGTCTGGAAACCGTTCGTTTCACGAGCAGCAACTCGGCGCGAGCTAACAGCAGCAGCGCGGATTGGCGCTATGCAGTGCGCAGATACCGCCGGAGGTTCGATTGCGGTTGACAGTCGCGGATGATTATTCGCTAAACCGAAAGTAAAAACTCTCGGCAGCGAATGATTGGATACGATCAAACGCCGCCATCGACGCCGGCTCAAGCGACACTCCGCAGCCAATGCGAGTGACCAGCAGTTGCTTCGATGCCTAAGGGCGTTTCTTACATGACTATTTTCAAACTATTCTCTTGATCACTAAGTGTACATATGATACAAAAGATATCACTGGCGTCAAGCCGGTGCCACGGCCGAGCTTCATGCTACCGGCACGAAGCAACCAGTGATCTTTGGCAACTTAATTTTCAAGAAAATCCGCTTTCTCCTCGGTGACATCACGGCGGGGGTGCAGATGCCGCACGTAAGCGTCCACCAATCAGCTACGGCTCACAGTGCGCAATCTCCTGACCACTTGCTCACCGAAGCCAAGCGATACACGATGCCAAAAAGTGATACGAATGCGACTACTTCGTGACATCCTATCCCATATTTGTGTCGCCTTTTGGGACATAAATGGGACACATTTTGGGACACTTCCCAAACCACAGAAAGGCAGTTTCTTCCGAACAAAACACTGTTTAAGCCTCCGCGAAGTGACACATAAGCCGATTTTTCAAGCAGCCCATCGCAGCCTGGGTGGCACTGGCAAGCGCAGTCTGCCAGTGAAAGCTCGCCCAGCGTGCAAGCGTGCGCAACCATTTCACTTATCACGCCTCATCAATTAATTAAAAAAGTTCCGAACTCACCGTGCTACAAAACTGTCCTCATCACAAGACTAAACAACGCACGGTGATTTATGAACGCTCTCATTTTCAAACACATCTTCATCCGCAACTACGAAATCGGTCTGCGCTGCGAACGTGGCGAGTTCGTTGGCTTACTCGCACCCGGTCGGCACTTCGCGTTCGATCCGCTTGGCAAGGTTCGCATCGAAGTCGTTTCAACGCGCGAGCCGTGGCTCGTCCACGACAAGCTCGACGTAATCGTAAAGTCGGGTGCGATCAAGGACTGCGCCGTAGTGCTTGACCTCAAGGACTACGAACGCGCCCTCGTGTGGATCGACGGCCGCTTCAGCCACATTTTGCCGCCGGGCTTGTACGCCTACTGGACGATGCTGCGCGACGTGAAGGTCGAAGTGATCGACGCTCGCCACGTGCGCTTCGAGCACAAGGACCTGCCGGTCATCATGCGTTCGCCGCTGGTCGATCGCGTGCTCGATATCGGTACGGTCGAGCCGCAACACATGGGTGTGCTGTTCGTCGACGGTGAGTTTGTCGAAACGTTGTCGCCGGGCCGCTATGCGTTCTGGAAGAACTTGGCGCACGTCAAGTTCGTGCAGGAAGACCTGCGCGAAGCGACGTTCGACATCGCCGGCCAGGACATCATGACGGCCGACAAGGTAACGCTGCGAATGAACGCCGTCGCGACCTACTGCGTCGTCGATGCCCGCCAAGCCGTGAGTGTTGTGGACGACGTCCGTCAGGCCCTGTACCGCGAGGCGCAGTTGGCGCTGCGGGCTGTGGTCGGCACGCGCGAACTCGATTCGTTCCTCACGGATAAGGACACCGTCGCCAATGAACTGGCCGAAATGGTCCGCCCGCGCGCGAAGGCGCTCGGCGTGGAGCTTATCTCGGTCGGCATCCGCGACGTAATCCTGCCGGGCGAAATGAAGGATTTGATGAACAAGGTAACGGAAGCCAAGAAGGCGGCCGAAGCCAACCTCATCGTCCGCCGTGAAGAAACGGCCGCCATGCGCAGCCAGGTCAACACGGCGAAACTACTCCAGGATAACCCGACGCTCATGCGACTGCGTGAACTCGAAGTCCTGGAAAAAATCGCCGCGTCGGCCGACCTCAAAGTCGTCCTCGGCGAAAAAGGCCTCGCCGACCGCGTGGTCAATTTGTTGTAACCATTGCCTCTTAAGGCTCTGAGATGAATGCTCAGTCCTTAAGGGGCATTTATTAACTCTTTTTATATTCCTTCAAAAATCCCTTGAACTGAATGAGGTGTTCCTCCTCATCACCCAGCAGCGTAATACATAGATCTTGCGTCACATAATCTTCACCTTCAGTGGCCTTAATGATCTTTTTGTAGTGAGCGCACGCGGCCTCTTCAGCTTCAATCACTGCTTCAATCACATAAATCACATCCGTCGTGTCGTCGCTCGGTTGTCTTTGTCCCCCAAGCTTCACACCTTTCGAACCAGGCACCATCCCGCCAAGTTGTTTGATGCGGTTGGCAAGCTGTGTGGCATGACCAAGCTCCGCCGTAATATCAGCACCGAGCGACTTCTTGATTTCTTCAGCCCGCACACCATCGAGATTAACCACTGTGCGCCAGATAACTCATCACCGTTTCGACTTCCATCGAATACGCAGTCTTCAATAGATCAACCACTTCGGATTTTGAAGCAGCCATGAATATCTCCTTTGAACGAGGGAACGGCTTCAAAAAATGCCAAGCAAACCAGAAAATTCTAGGCTTCGGCACGCGTTTCGGCGACAAGTGGTGGCTCAACTACCGCTTTCGTCTTACCCTCCATCATGCAAGACACGTTGACATCGCCCAGCACATTGATCGCCGTGCGGCAGCGATCCAGGAACCAATCGACGGGCAACAACAAGAAAATGTAATCCAGTGGCAAATTCACGGCTCGAAATACAAGCGTCATCGTGACAAGGCCAGCTTCGGGAATTCCGGCGGCTCCGACCGATGCAATGATCGACATCAGCACAATCAAAAGTTGCTGGCCAAACGACAAATCAGTGCCGATCATTTGTGCCACAAACAATGCCGCCATTGCTTCGTAAAGTGCGGTGCCGTCATTATTGAAGTTAGCGCCAACAAGCGAACCCATCGATGCCGAATCTTCGCGCAAGCCCACTTTATCTCGTAGCGCCGAATACGTAACCGGCATCGTGGCCGTGCTGCTCGCGGTAGAAAATGCCATCACCAGCGCGTCGCGCACTCCGCGCAACACGTCAAACGGTTTTGCCCAACAGCCGAACCAAATACGAACTAAATACCACGTCGCTTGCAGTAGCAATGCGATCAGCACCGCTCCAATAAACCACACCAATTTTAATAGCGGGCTGAAACCTTTAGTGCCTACCGTTTCGGCAACTGTACACAGCACTGCCAAAGGCACCAAATCGATCACCCAGTGCAAAATTACAACGATCGCCTTGAATGAAAGCGAAATGAATTGATTAATAATTGAAAGATCGTGTGAATCCGACAGCTTTCGGAACGCAATGCCAAACGCCACAGCCAAAAAAACCACGCCAATCACATTATTTTTTACCAGCGGCTCAAGCACGCTGCGCGGGATATTATCGAGCAATTGCTCACCCAAATGAGTTGCATCGGGCAATTCTTTTTTTGGCTCTTTTGGCTTCCCTTCCGACTCACTCTTATCGAGCTTTTCATTGGTTATCGTTTCCCCAGCCTGCACCCCTTGCTCCGCTACTTGCTGCTTATGCTTGCCCGGCTGAATAATATTGGCCACAGCCAAGCCAATGAAAATGGCAACCGTTGTATTTAAGATCAGCAAAAATGCCAGCTTGGCGGCTCCGCGGCCTTGTATCTTGGCATTGAGAATCGAATCCATTACCGCCACTAAGATGAGCGCCGGAGCCAGCGCTCCTAAGAACCGCAAGATAATCTGGCTCACCCATTTCAATGGCTCAGCACGTTCACCAAGCATTTGGCCGAGCGCTACACCTACCAAAAGCGCCACAAGAATGCGCACATAAAGCGGTACACCACGATAGTAATCCAAAAAACCTCGCTGCGGTTTAGCAGAACCATTTTCAAGCAGGTGCGGTTTTTCTAGCATCGCGGGGGCAGAAGAAAAGGTTGCAACAGAAACGGTTTACGCATGGGTGGCCGCTTTGCGAAGTGCATCGATATTCTCTTTCACGCTGCCGCGGTTATTGAATACTGCCGAACCTGCGACAGCAATCGCCGCTCCGGCTTTCGAAGCGGCGGCGATCGTACCCGTGTGAACACCGCCGTCAATTTCAATCGGCACATGCTGCAATTTGCGGTCATCGAGCATCATTCGCAGCCGGGCAATTTTTTCCAGACTCGAAGGAATAAATTCCTGTCCACCA
>CAZIGP010000495.1:0-4234 GCA_964538425.1 uncultured Pirellulales bacterium
AAGTCGTTGGCATTGTCATGGCAGAAACCTCAACCGGCGCGCGCCAGCCGATGGAGGAAATTTCCAAATTAGTTCATGACGCCGGAGCGCTATTGCTTGTCGATACCGTCACGGCACTAGGTGGGATTCCTGTCGAGGTTGATAAGTGGCAACTCGATGTCGTGTATTCTGGTACTCAGAAATGTTTGAGTTGTCCGCCAGGTTTGGCTCCGATCACATTTGGTCCGAAAGCGATGGAAAAAATTCGCGCCCGCAAAACGAAAGTGCAAAGCTGGTATCTCGACGTGACGATGCTTTCGCAATACTGGGGCCAGGAGCGAGTTTATCACCATACTGCGCCAATCAACATGACCTATGGCTTGTATGTCGCCTTGCAGTTGGTACTGGAAGAAGGCTTGGAAAACTGCTTCGCACGACATGCCAAGCATCATGCTGCTTTAAAAGCAGGATTGGCAGCAATCGGCATGGGCTATGCTGCCCAGGAGGGTCATCAATTGCCGATGCTCAACGCCGTAAAAATTCCTGCGGGCGTGGATGACATGGCCGTTCGTCGCGGATTGCTTGAAAAGTTTGGCATTGAAATCGGCGGTGGGCTGGGAGATTTCAAAGGTAAAGTCTGGCGTATCGGTCTGATGGGGTATGGCGCCCGCGCGAACAATGTGTTGCTTGTACTGGGAGCATTAGAACAACTATTGGCCGAACAAGGTGCAAAGTTTGATCGAGGTGCATCGGTCGCGGCGGTAAACGAGTTTTATTCAAAATGCTGAATGCAAAATGCAGAATGAGGAAAAAGGAATGACGAGCGAGCGGTTTGCGGCTGCAATTTCAAAAATCGACGAAGCCAATGCCGCCGATCCGAATCGCGAACTATTTGAAGGCCGGGAATATCCGAAGGAAGTTTTGTATTCGCAGCGTATGACGGCTTGGCTTCATCGGTTAGCTTCGGATGCCTCGGAAGCTTTACAGTTAGCTGCGCATGGCCAGCACATTTGCCGTTGGACAATTCCGCGAGATCGTTATCCCATGGATCGCGCCGGCTATCATCGCTGGCGCAGCGTTTGCCAAAAGATGCATGCCGAAAAGCTTGGTGAAATTTTACAAGCTATTGGCTATGAAGAAACTGAAGTGAGCCGCGTGCAATCGCTCGTTCGCAAAGAACGATTAAAGCTTGATCCTGAAACGCAGTTACTCGAAGATGTGATTTGCTTGGTGTTTCTGGAAAGTTATTTTGCCGATTTTGCGAAGCAACACGATGAGGCAAAATTAGTCGACGTTGTGAAAAAGACCTGGAAGAAAATGTCACCACGTGGCCACGAGGCAGCACTGACATTATCGTTATCCGATTCGGCCAAGAAAATTGTCGAGAAGGCACTTGCGGATTCACACTAAGCTAAAATATGCACGCGGAAATTATTTCCATTGGCGACGAAATGACAAGCGGCCAGCGGCTGGATACCAACAGCCAATGGCTTAGCTTGCGGTTGGGTGAACTTGGCGTGCCGGTGAAGTTTCATACGACCGTGGCCGATGACTTAGAAGCCAATGTTCAAGTGTTTCGCCAAGCCGCCCAGCGGGCTGATCTAGTGATTGCCACAGGAGGTTTGGGGCCGACCGCCGATGACCTTACCCGCGATGCTCTTGCAGCCGTGGCTGGCGTGGAATTGATATTCGACCAAGCGGCCATGACTCATATTGAAAGTTTGTTTGCACGTCGCAAGCGGCCGATGCCAGAACGTAATCGTGTGCAGGCAATGTTTCCTCGTGGCAGCCGAGTGATTCCTAATCCTGCGGGTACTGCGCCGGGCATCGATATCGACATCCCACAGCCTGGCCGTTCGGCGGCGCGCATTTTTGCATTGCCTGGCGTACCGGCCGAGATGAAAGAAATGTGGGAACAAACCGTAGCACCGGCTCTGGCTAAGTTGCTCGGAACCCCGCGCGTCATCCGCCACAGGCAAATCAAATGCTTTGGCGTTGGCGAGAGCGATTTAGAGCTGATGCTGCCCGACATGATTCGCCGTGGCCGCGATCCGCAAGTAGGGATTACCGTGCATGGTGCGACGATTACACTCCGCATCACTGCGGCGGGTGATTCGGCAGACGAATGTTACCGCCGCATGGAACCGACCGTCGCAACCATTCATGAATGTCTTGGCGATCTTGTTTTTGGGGAAGGAGACGACGAGCTAGAGCATGCCGTTATCAGGCTCCTAGCAGCTCAACAAAAGACACTTGCTACGGCCGAATGGGGTAGCGGCGGGATGATCGCTCATTGGCTGTCGGAGGCGGCAGGAAATGAGCAGACTTTTGTCGGTGGCGTTGTGGTCCGCAGTGCCGAGGCGCTGCTGCCGCTGATTCATGCGGCTGCTGCCCAAAAGCCAAGCCTCCAACAGCAAGAACAGTGGATTGCCGCGATGGCACAAACCTGTCGAGATAATTTTAAAACTGATTACGGCTTGGCTGTGGGTGAGTTGCCGGCAATTCATGCTGATGCCGCGGAACCTCCGCTGCTTTATTTCGCCGTGGCAACGCCTAGCGGCGTGACGGTGAAATCATCGCCTTATGCTGGTCATCCGGATATTCTAAAAATGCGCGGTGGCAAACAAGCGTTGAATCTGTTGCGATTGACGCTGCTGTGATTGATGCTGATGTAATTGACGCTGCTGCGTGCCTAAAGATTATGCGTCAGGAGCGGATTCTCGCACGAGCTGGCTAATTTGCTTGAATTGAGGCGCTTTCGAATTTTCGCACCATTCGAATAGGGCTGCTTCCGTCGTGGTCATGGTTGCGCCCGACGATTCCATGCGCCTTAGCGCGATTTCATTATCGAATTTGAAACGTGAGCCAACGGCGTCTGCGGCAACGTAAATTAAGAACCCTTCGGCCAACAAATCCAGCACTGTCTGCTGGACGCAAATATGCGCCTCGATGCCACAGATGAGCCATTTACGCCGATTGGTCGCTCGCAACTCGTCACACAATCCTGCACATTGACCGCAACTGAACGCAGTCTTGTCGAGCACACGATCCAGGCGCTGGGCCAACTCTGGTGTTGTTGGTCCCAAGCCTTGCGGATATTGCTCTGTCGCCAGCACTGGGAGACCGAGGAGTTTTGCTCCGTCGATTAATCGGCGGATATTCCAGACAATCCGCTGATATCCATCAATCAAGCTAATAAGTTTGCCTTGCACATCGATCATCAAGACGCCGGTGTCACTTGCTGACATCAGTTCTGGACTGCGCGTGAAATGATTTGTATCGCTCATGCTGGCAGCATAACGCTGAAAAGTTGCCATTGCTAGTAGTGCATTTGCGATAAACTTTTGCAGCCATTACCGGCTTTATCCATCGTTTAGCTTCCAATCAGAACCAGGTAAGCAACCATGACCATCCCTAAAATAGAGATGACAATCAGCATCATCATTTGAGCCGCATAACGGCGAGCGCTTCCTAAATCGGTACCGGTAAATTGGCGGACAAAATTCAAGTGTTCCCGCGCTGCAAAGACGTTTACAAATACGCCCAGTGCCACCAGCGCCACGCCGATCCACAGCGACCAACCGGTGCTGGGCATTTCAATCTTTGACGCTTGGTTGCCTTGCGATGCCCGCAGTTCCATCACTTCGTGCAAGAATAATCCAAACTTAGCAACGATAAAACCGAAACCCATCAAAGCCAGACTCGTGCGAATCCAAGCCAGCAGAGTTCGCTCGCCGGCCAAGTAAGTTCGCTGTTCATCGCCGGTAGCAGGACGAGGCGAAGAAGTAGGATGATTGACGACAGGCATAGATGACGATGAAAAAGAAGCTTAATCGATGGCCGATGAAGAACCAATAATAAACCATTGGCCGCGATCATGTCAGCAGCGAGTAACCAAGGCTTTGCAAGTAATCAATAATGTGCGGAATTATTGCTCTACGGTTCCCAAGAGCGATTGAATTTTGTCCCAGCCAATTTCGGCGATTTGGCTTGGCGAGAAAGTAAGCTTCTCACGGTTCTTTTTGATTTCGGCGTTGATCTTCTTCGCGACTTCGCCTTCGCGTTTTCGCAGTTCGCCCGCCAGAATATCTTCAAAGGCATTCCCAAGTTCGCGGGCAAGGTCGCCGTGGATTTTATCGAACTTTCGTAGTGTAAGATCGACGAGTCGTAAGCCCACGCTGTTGACAACGGGTTTGATTTCGATGGTGCCGAGGGTGGCTTCTGAGACAGGTTCGAAGCCAAATTCTACGTCGAG
>CAZIGP010000496.1:0-4223 GCA_964538425.1 uncultured Pirellulales bacterium
GATCATTCTCATGCTCGGCCAGCTATCGCAAAAATATCGCTGCCAGATTTTGTGATTTGCATCGTTGACCACGGGATGTTCGATTTCGTATCGCATGACCGCTTGACGAATGCTATTCGAATCTTCCTCCGTGTCGAATTTGGCCGAGTGAACACCGATAACTACGAGATTGTGAGGATATTTTTGTTCCAGCTTTTTCAGTTCTGGAAGCACGTGCATGCAGTTGATGCAGCAATACGTCCAGAAGTCGAGCAATACAAATTTGCCGCGGAGGTCTTTTAAGTCGATCGGGCCGGCAGCATTGATCCATTCGACACCACCTTCTAATCCTGGTGCGGGGATATGACGAGGAAAAGGGTGCTCCAACATGGGCTGTTGGCCAGGAGTGTTGTTTTCGGTTTCAGCTTTTTTGTTCTCGGCAGTCGTTTGATCAGAAGAGGGGCCGGTCGATGGTTCATCAGCCAAGGCAATCTGATCATGAATTGAAACGATGCCAGCATCGTTGGATCGCTGGCAGCCTGCAACGAGTATCGCAAACAAGCCAAAGATCGGTGCCAAAATTCCGACTACGAATCGATCAATAAACATTCAAAAAACCTTTAATGGTGACAAAGCTGCCAATGGCTACCTACCCTGTGCCATATATTAAAGCAACCGAACAATGGCTCCAACCGAGATGCAAGCTATCTGCAGTTTATACGTGTCAAACTTTGCCGGCGTGCTGTCATGCCATCAGGAGATATAGAAATTCTGCTTTTGTTGCTGGGTGGCGCGGTCCGAATAATCGAACAGGGTATCCATTCTCAGGGTCTGGATTGAATAAGCCGAGATTGACACGTTTTGAATGTAAATTTAGATTTTGTAAGCACTTAAGAGAACTATCCGTTTTGTTGTCGCCGTCGGGCTGGATGGCTCTACAATAAATTTTGTGTGCTTTCTTGGAAATGCTTGTTTTTGAGCCTTAAAAATAACCATCCGTTTGCCGTTGCCACTTTGAAGATGCATTTGCTTTCCGCATTGGGGGAGATGTCGACTGTGCGACGACCGTTTTTGCTATCACTCCTGGTATTGCTGCTGGGAGTTTCTGCTGCGCCGGGGCAAGAGTGGGCCCGCAAGATGTTTAAGGATAAAACGAGCCACGATTTTGGCAACGTAGCCCGCGGAGCAAAGACTCAGCATCGGTTTAAATTTGAGAATATGTATGTCGAACCGCTGCATGTAGTTGGAGTTCGCAGCAGTTGTGGTTGCACATCGGCTGAAGTAACCAAGCATGACTTAAAAACTTGGGAAACCGGCGAAGTGGTAGCTACCTTCAATACCAATGCCTTTTTAGGTAATCATTCGGCGACTGTCACGGTTACTTTCGACAAACCGTTTTTCGCCGAAGTGCAACTGCAGGTGGCCGGCAATATTCGCGGCGACGTCACGCTTCAGCCGGGTGTGGTTGAGCTGGGCACGATCGATGCTGGTCAGCCCGTAGAAAAGAAAATTTCTGTGACTCGAGGGGCGGGTAATAGTGGTTGGCAAATTGTTGACGTGCGCAGCGCTAATACAAACTTTGAAGTCGAAGTCATCGAGACTCACCGTAGTTCCGTGCAGGTTGCTTACGATTTATTGGTGAGGCTAAAGCCCACGTCGCCACCGGGCTATGTGAAAGATCAATTGTTTTTGATGACCAACGACGCCAATTCCACGCAGATTGCCGTCGATGTGGAAGGTCGAGTGGAATCGAACCTTACGGTGACACCATCCTCGTTACTGTTCGGGACCATCGCGCCGGGGCAAACCGTGCAGAAGAACATCATGATTGGCGATCGCAGCAAACGGCAGTTCAAAGTGCTGGAAATTGTTTGCGACGATTGCTTTACGTTCAAATTACCGACGGAAGCACGTGACCGGCATATGATTCCCATCACGTTTACGGCTGGTAAAGAACCAGGCAAATTGGCAAAGGAAATCAAAATTTTGACCGATTTGGGCAAAAATGTGGTGGCCCATGTAAAGTGCCAAGCTACCATTGAATCGCCCGAGAATACCCAAGGGCCCACTGCGGCCAGTCCCGATTCTCAGCCTCCCCTGGCACCAGCTACCGAAAACAGTGCTCAAAAGCTGATCCCACCACCGGGTTAAATCTAGTTTTTGGACTGCATATCTACCTTCCTTCTGGAAACTTGCTTCCGCACCGGTACAATAATCGGTGGGCAGCCAGTCAAAAAATGCTAGGGTTGTGGTAGACCCATTGCCTAGCCCAGGAGGAATCTGATGTTTTATCGAGTTTTGACAAGTGGGATGTCGATTGCCGGATTGATGTCGGTTGCAGTTTTATCTGCAGCCGGCGAAGCGAAAGCTGAAGGAAAAGTGCCCGCCAGCTTTGCCGTAAAGAAGACGGTCGGCCCAGCCGACGCTCCGGTTCGCACGGCAGTTTACAGCCAAACAGATCGCGAGCAGGTCAAGTTCCAGTCGGTCGGCTGGCGCGGTCGCGGTTATTACGGTGCGTACTATGCTCCGTATTACCCGAGCTACAGCTATTACCCGGCTCCGTATTACACGTACTACTATCCTGCTCCACCAGTTTATACGTACGTGCCTCGTCGGGCTTATTATGCTCCTGCACCGATGTACGTGCCTTATGGCTCGTATTACTATTACGGCTGGTAAGTAGATTCCAGTTGTTTGAAGGCTGCAGGCAAAAATTGCAAAAGGTCGCTGGCGATGAGTGATATTTCGCCGTGCGCCTGTGCGGCCAAATCTCCGGCAAGCCCATGAACGTAAACACCTAATTGTGCGGCTGCGAATGGCGAGAGGTTTTGGCTGGCCAAGGCAGTAACGATGCCTGTCAGCACGTCGCCACAGCCGCCCGTGGCCATTCCGGGATTGCCTGTTTCGTTGACGTAAAGTTGCTTGCCATCGGTAACAATCGTGCGATGGCCCTTGAGTACGACAACTATGTTATTGTGCTTTGCAAGCTGGCTGGCTCGGCTTTCGCGCTGCGTAGGATCGAGCTTTTCGATGCCGATGAGGCGCGCGAACTCGCCTGGGTGAGGTGTAACGATTCGTGGGCCTGCATGAGTGGATAACACGTCGCGCTGGGTTGCTAGTGCATTTAAGCCATCTGCATCGATAACCATCGGCAATGATAGTTCTTGGTACAAACCGATTGTAACTTCTTCGATTTCTGGCGAGCGTTGCATCCCTGGTCCGCAGCCTAGCGTGGTGCAACTTTTGGCAAGTTCGGCGATCCGCGATCTTGCGGGCTTTGAAATACGTCCTTGGGTATCGCAATCGAGGGGCACCGTCATGTAAGAAGGTTCGAAGCCGGCCACCGTATCCAAACAGGCGTGAGGTGTAGCGACGGTTACTAATCCCGCCCCACTACGTAAAGCTGACACCGCGGAAAGTGAAATTGCTCCTGCCATACCGCGCGATCCGCCGACGAGCAACGCATGGCCAAACATACCTTTGTGGCTATCTGCCGGCCGCGGCAAAAGTTTGGGAAGAGGCGGCTTCATCATGGGAAATTACAGACAAAATTATTATCGCAAGCAGATTTTTCTTTCAGTCGGCGAAATACATCCACCGCTGTACTCAGAAGCGTTATCTCTTATTAAGTGTAGGTTGCTGTGCAATCAGCCCGGCCACGTATCCTGCCTTAAATCCAGCGTCGATATTTACCACCGTCACATTGGCTGCGCAACTATTTAGCATGGCCAGCAATGCTGCGAGGCCACCAAAGTTTGCGCCATAACCGACACTGGTAGGAACGGCAATTATTGGGCAAGCTACGTAACCGCCAACTACGCTGGGCAATGCCCCTTCCATTCCGGCAACGACGACGACTGCTGCAACATTTTCTAATTCAGCAAGATGCTCTCGCAAACGGTGTGGTCCCGCAACGCCGACATCTTGAATTAAGTTTGCTTCGACGCCCATCCAATGCAATGTTTCTAAGGCTTCTTCTGCAACGGGTCGGTCTGTTGTACCTGCAGAAACAACCGCAACTCGCGCGAGGTTTGATTTCAGAGAGGAATTCGTTGGTTCATTCGCCGATGCAATCCTGAAGGTTCGCGCGATGCTATTGTATTGAGCCGTTGCAAAACATTGTTCTAACTCTTTGGCAATTTCTGAAGCAACGCGTGTAACGAGAACGTTGACGTTGTCATTTACAATGCGTTGCAGGGTTTTTTTTAGCGTTGTTATGCTTTTACCTTCCCCAAATACTACTT
>CAZIGP010000497.1:0-4221 GCA_964538425.1 uncultured Pirellulales bacterium
TCGGACAGGTTCGACCACCCCTAAATCAATTTCCCTCGAACAAAACGACGTTTTTGCCCTCGAACCTGTCACACTGAGCCCCAATCAAAAAACTGCGACAGGTTGACACAAAGCGAGTACCCCATGCCCTCACCAAAACGAAGCTCCATTCCCTTGGCGCCTCCGCGCCTTGGCGTGAGCCGATTGACCTTTCCTGCCTCTGTATCTCCGCGGTAAAAAACTTCCGGAAACTAACCGGAAGCTATCCGGAAGTAAACCGGAAACTATTCGGAAGTAAACCGGAAGCGCTTCGGAAGCGCAAAATCCACTTTCCCTCGAGAATTATCAACTTTTCCTCTTCCGCTTGAAAAAAAAATAACAACCATGCCATCCATCGTTCTCAAACTAGCCCCTCGATCCTCACCCCCTTGAGATCACAACCAAATCTGCGAAATCGGCGTAATCTGCGGTTCAACCTACTACCTTTTGTTTTTTTCGTGCTTTCGTGATTATATTTCTTCCTTCTTCTCTGTGCCTCAGTGCCTCAGTGGTGAAAAGAATGTTCCCAGAACCTCAAAGCCTCGAGCCTCACGTCTCAAGCCTAATCCAAACATTTGTATATATAGCCAGCCTAGGCAATCTAGCGAGCCTAAGCCAACACATGGCCCCACGAAGATGGCGCGCACACCACCCCGATCTTCGCAATCTTCGCGGCGCCACCCCCAAATTATGTTTAAAAATTGAACACCCTCATTCATCATTCATTCCCCACTCCACATTTTTGTTGTTTGACTCCTTGCTTCGCCGCCTACTGCGTACCGCTTACCGCCTACTTGATTTATAGTGTACATTTGATACAATCCATCCCAGCTCTTTGGCAACTCAATTCTTCCAGCAATTCCTGTCGCTCCGGTGGCTGAAAGGTTTCCGTTACTTTTTCCCGTTGTTCTTTTGCTGCTCCGTGCCTCCGTGTCTCCTGTGGTTCAATTACTCCCCATTCCCCACTTACTCTCCGCTTCCTCTGCTGTCTTATGTTCTTTTTCGTGTTCTCGTGTTTTCGTACCTTTCGTGATTATTTTCTGCCTTCTCTGTGCCTCCGTGTCTCTTGTGGTTCACTTACTCCCGACTCCACATTCCCCATTTCGCGTTCAACCACCTCGGCCCACATTTGTTACCCATATGTACCCAATCTGTGTCGCAAATGGGACACATTTTGGGACACTTCCCGCGCCGCACAAACTCACTTTGCCTCGGAAAAAGCAGCAAAATCTCCTCTTGCAAGTGACACACCCGCCCATTTTTTCCCTCGCCCCCTTGAGATTGCCATCCAGCATCCAGCATCGAGCATCCAGCTACCCCCTCGATCCTCGCCCCTCCCTCAACTGCCTCCGCTCCCTCTGCTGCCTTATGTTCTTTTTCGTGATCTCGTGTTTTCGTTCCTTTCGTAATTATTCCGTTCTCTCCCCGTTTCAATGCACCTAACTTGCCCGTTTCGTGCTCTCGCGCTTTCGTGATTATTTTCTGCCTTCTGCTTTCTGCCTTCTCCGTGTCTCTGTGCCTCCTGAGGTTCAAATTCCCCCCACTCCCCACTCCGCTTATGTGTTGTGCACTCCAAAAAACGAATCGATTGAAAAAAGCACCGCAGAAAAAGGGCCTTGGTCTCGTACAAATGTTTGTTTTAATAATGGGAACGTTTATGGCAACAAACACTAAATATCGGATGACATGAAAATGAGTGATCGGGAAAAGCGGCTGGAAGAATGGGGATACCCTCTCAGTAAAGAAACTCCGGAAGGCAAGTTGGTCGACGCGGTGGCCATTCATGGCAATATGATCTACGCCTCAGGGCAAGTTCCTTTTGACGGCGACCAAATCACCAGCGTCGGCAAAGTTCCGTCCCAAATTTCGGTGGAGGATGCCACCAAAGCGGCCGCGCTTTGTGCTGCGAATGTGCTGCGGGCAGTGCGGAAACAAATCGGTTCGCTGGAGCGGATTGAGCGTGTGCTGCGCGTGACGGGTTATGTGAATGCCGATGCCGATTTTCGAGATGCACATCTGGTGATTAACGGCGCCTCGGATCTGCTGCTGCATGTCTTTGGACAACAAGGGCGGCATGCACGGACGGCGCTGGGCCTGGCTCAGCTTCCGCTAGGTGTGAGCACCGAAGTCGAAATGATTTTGACGTTGAAGGCGGAATAGATTCAGGTGCCCAGGCGATAGAATAACGACAGCACTGGCAGACTTCGCTTGCCAGTGGCACACAGGCTAGTGGTACCCGCGTTGAATGTGAATCGGCGTTGGGAAACGCACGCCTACAGGCTACAAAGCGAATCGATCGTCGGCTTACTGCACATTCGGCAAAGCGGGGCCGCGATTGGTGTCGACCGGTTCGATCGGTCCGGTAGGTCGATTGCAGGAGAGTTCTTCGGCAGGAAGCCCCATCGCATAGAAGAGTCGAAACTGGGCGCGATTGAAATCGGCGACCGTTCCATAGTAGTTGATGTAAGCCATTTGAAGTTGTTGCAAGGCGGCAACCACTTCCTGCGGGCGATTGATGAGCGATAGCACATCGCCGAAACGTTGTGTCTGCCCCATGCCGATCAGATTGGCCCCGTACGTGCGCAAGCCTTGCTGCAAACCTGTTTCGGCTTGTTTGACGCGGACCGCGGCCGAATCGACTTCGGCCTTGGCTTGCATGACATCGGCGGCGACATCGTCTTGGATTTTAAATAGTTCGATCGTGGCGAGTTGCGATTCGGCTCGTTGGCCGCGGATGCGGGCTTGGTTGCCGAAACCCAAGTTCTCGACGCGCCAGACGAGCTGCGCGCTGACATCGGCTCGGCTGCCCCATTGATTGAGATCGTTATCTTGGCCGGTTCCGAACACGCCGCCCATATACAAGAAGTCGGGCGTGCCGTTGCCGGTGATCAAGACGCTGGGAATCAGCGGCCGCAGTTTTTCTCGCTTCAAGCGAATTAACGTGGCCTTCACCAGTTCTTGCTGCGAAGCAAGTTCCGGGCGGCTGTGCAAGCCAACCACGATGAGATCGTCGACTAATCGATCGGGCGCAATGAGCGAAACCTGCAAATGATCGGGCTCTTGAGGCATGACCACCGCGGATGGATCGAGTCGCAAAACGCGAGTGAGGTTGGCACTGGCAACCCGCCACCGTTGCAAGGCAAGTTGCGTCGATTGTTCCAAACTGGCTTGGAGCGTTCGTGCGCGATCGATTTCATCGGGAGCGACCAACCCACCAGCCAGTGCTTCGACGCGGCGAACCAGCTCGGTCGATTTGGCCGTGGCATCGGACATGGCGCCATATGTGCCGCGGGCCATTTGCACATCGAAATACGCTTCGGCCGTGGCGCGAAGTGCTTCGTTGCGGGCTGTTTGCGTATCGATTTGGCGTGCTTCCAACACGCGCTTGGCGGCGAGCGGTTCGAAGATGGCATCGGTCGTCGACATGCGCAACTCTGCACTGCCGCCCGCGATGAAGAAATTGGTGTTTTGGTTGACGAGATCGCCCGTGACACTTTGCGCGCCGCCGGCATGTCGAATATAGTCTGCACCGCCCACGGCGCTTGGCAGCCAAAGCACATTGGCATGCTCGGCTTGTGCGGCGGCCAGTTGCACACGCGCTTGAGCCACGGCAACCACCAGCGGCCGCGCGTTCGAGAGCCGCAGCGCCGTGGCCAAGTTAATCGGCAGCGGCCGATCGGAAGGTTGCGGCGACGTCGGCGGCAGGACGCCAGGAATTCCGCTGTCGAACGTGATAGGACCTTGTAATACATCATGCCGCGACGTGGGCGGACAAACGTCGCAGGAAACCGGCGGCAACGGTTGCGGCAGCAGTTGTGACGACGAGGAATCGACCGGGCCGGGCGGAATTTGCGTCGTGCTTACAACGGGTGGTAATGATTCGACGACAACCGATTGCTGCGGAGGACCTGTGATTTGAGCAACCGTTTGCTGCGGCATCGCCAAGAGCGCAGCGAAGAGAATCGAAGCGAGGCTGTGCGCGCAGTATCGCCTGGCAGTTTTGCACATGCCGCGAATGCCGTGCACTGCGAGCGAATGTAAGTAGGAAATCTGGAGTGCTGCCATGTAGTAGCCGCAGGTCGGACGCCGCACGGCGACATATCAGACCACTGCCTGAGAAATTGGCGCGATTAGGACGCTTATTAGGATGGCATCGGGTGTTCCGTATTTTCCGCTTGAAGGCAGGAAATAGCGGCCGTAGGG
>CAZIGP010000498.1:0-4189 GCA_964538425.1 uncultured Pirellulales bacterium
TACTTATGGTCAGGGGACTGGCCCGGATTTACTCAAATTGAGCTTGAGAAGCGTCATCCTCAGGCTATAGCTATGGTTTGGGCCGGCTGCGGTGCTGACCAGAATCCATTGCCACGGCGCAGTGTCGCCCTTGCGCAGCAGTATGGTGCACTACTTGCTGATGCAGTGGATCGAACGATTGAATCTCCCTTACATTCTCTAAAGGCGAGCGTCGACACGACATTTCATCTGGTTGACCTTCCTTTTGCTCACCTTCCTGAACGTGAGTCGCTTAAAAACAATCTTCCGAAAAATGATATGACCGCACGCTGGGCGAAGGAGCTACTTGCAGCCTGGGATCGAGACGGTGAGCTGAAAGCAACGTATCCCTATCCTGTCCAAGTTTGGCGACTTGGTTCGCAACTGACGTGGATTTTCTTAGGTGGGGAAGTAGTCGTCGACTATTCACTACGAATTAAAAGCGAATTTGGACAGGATAATACTTGGGTTGCCGGCTATGCGAATGATGTTATGGGATACATCCCTTCGCGCCGGGTCTTGTCTGAAGGCGGCTACGAAGGAGGAGGTGCCATGTATAACTACGGCTTGCCGGCACCTTGGAGTGACGAAGTAGAGCAACGGATCATGTCGCAAGTTCATGACTGTGTTGATAAGTTGCGGCAACAAAATTAGGGGATGATATTTGGTGCTTTCCATAAACTATTTTTCTAATTTTACGACAACATAACGTTTTGTTTACATGCTGATGGCGCATCAACAAGGCAAGCGATTTTTAAGGGTGTCATTGCCATTGGCTTTGATTGCGCTCTTGATAGTCGTTGCTAATGCGGATGAGTTGCCCCTGGCATCTCAACATAATAAACCAATTGAATTCCAGCATTTTCCTAATAGTCTTTACGCTGTCGTCTGGCGCAATTGGGGGTTGGTCGAGCCTCAACGATTGGCGGACGTACTGAACACTTCAAGCGAGAAGGTCACCGACTTGGCCGTCTCAATGGGTCTATCACGTGATGTGCAAGTGCCATCCCACATCAAGCAGCGCGGTTATTTGACGCTTATCCGTCGCAACTGGCACCTGTTGCCTTATGAGCAGCTGACCCAGTTACTTGATATGACGCCTGAGCAATTGGGTTTCATTCTACGAGAAGACGACTCCCTATATATCAAATTGGGGTCGCTCAAACCAAAATGTTCGCCGATTAGCTATGTCGAACTTTTGCCCGAAGCCCGACAGCGCGCCTCCGAAATTAAGCAACTTGTCCAAAAGCATTTTGGCCAGGGTGTTAACGAGCTGGTCGAACCACCGTTTAGTTTTATCGCGTCGTTTACTAAAACCGACAACAGACATCTCGAGGCTGAGAGCGAAAAAGATAAATCAGACGCAAAACCTTTACGTTTCATCTATTCCTACTTTGCACTGTTTGGCGATTCACTAAGCGACCCGGGATTGGATCCTTATCCCGATGGGCTGCTGGCGCGATTGCGCGAGCAAGGCGTCAACGGAGTCTGGCTGCATGTCGTGTTGCGGCAATTAGCTCCCGGGGGGCCGGAGTTTCCGGAGTGGGGAGAAGGCCATGAACGCCGATTGGCCAACTTACGCAAGCTCGTCGAGCGGGCCAAACGCTATGGCATCGATGTTTATCTTTACATGAACGAGCCGCGGGCGATGCCTAAGTCGTTTTTCGCCAGTCGCCCGGAAATGGTTGGTGCTCCCGAAGACGATTTTGCGGCCGTCTGTACCACGGACGTGCGTGTACGAAAATGGCTAAGCAATTCGCTAGCGCACGTGTTCCGTGAAGTGCCTGGCCTGGGAGGCATTTTCGCGATCACCGCCTCAGAAAATCTTACCAACTGCGCTTCGCATGGCCGTCAAGTCGATTGCCCACGCTGCAAACATCGGCCGAAATCCGACATTATCTCGGAAGTTATTCGGGCAATGGAAGAAGGTGTTCATGCTGCGGCTCCCGATGCAAAGGTCATTGTATGGGATTGGGGTTGGCAACCGTGGGTACGCAGCAGCGATCCAACGACATCGAACTCTGAATCGACTACTGGCAACGACGTTCTTCCCAGTGATGCTGTCCAAATCGTCCCCAAACTACCGTCATCGTTATGGCTAATGTCGGTCAGCGAATGGTCTCAGCCAATCGTACGAGGAGGGTTTCATTCTAAAGTAGGTGAGTATTCAATGTCAGCGATCGGCCCCGGACCACGAGCCACGCATCTTTGGGAATTGGCCACAAGGCATGGTCATAAAAAATTGGCGAAGGTTCAGGTAAGCGCAACATGGGAGCTATCAAGCGTACCCTACTTACCAGTAATGGACTTGGTGGCTCAGCATTGCTCTCGTCTGGCTGAAGCCGGCGTGGACGGTTTGATGCTGAGTTGGTCTGTCGGTGGCTATCCTTCTCCCAATCTAGAATTGGCGAATATGTTTTCATATCGCCCTGCGTCGACGATTGATGTGGCGCTTCAACAACTAGCTGAAAAGCATTTTGGAAAAACAGCCGCGCCCCATGTGCGCAATGCATGGACAAAGTTCAGTCGCGCTTTTCAAGAATTTCCCTTGAATATTCGAGTACTCTATAAAGGACCACAACAGCTAGGGCCTGCGAACTTATTGTATGCAACGTCGACCGATAATTCTGCAGGAGTAGTAGTTTGTCCCTATGACGATCTACAGAGCTGGTGTGGACCTTATCGTACCGACACATATGTGGCGCAATTTAAAAAAATGGCCGACGGTTGGGCCGAAGGCCTAATGGATCTCGAGGCGGCACAACGATCAGTACCTGATAGTTTAAAATCGGAAGCTGCGGCCGATCTGCGCGTTGCTCGGGCCGCTCAAATACATTTTGCCAGTACGGCCAATCAAGGAAATTTTATCATCGCTCGAGATCGTTTCCACAGTCTTAATGATTCCCATGAAAGAGAGCAGCTCCGTCGACTCCTAATTGAGCTATTGAATGATGAGATTAGAATTGCTAAGCAGCTCCACGCCTTGACGTGCGTAGACTCACGCTTAGGTTTTGAAGCTTCAAAACATTATTATTATTTTCCGAACGATCTAATTGAGAAAGTTATGAACTGCATTCATTTACGAGAGCACTTTGCGTCAATCCGTTGACATGGTTGTCCGTTGACTTATTAGCCTCAATCGAAAGCATCGCTCATTAACGACGTTTACGAGTTACGCACAACCTAGAAATCAACGGCTGAGATTTACTTCCCCAATCGAGAACGACATGCGAAATACAACCTACGTTCGAATAATCGGCCTTCTCGCCAGTGTCCTGTCAATTGTAGTTTTTTTGCGAACATCGATTGCCGATGAACTGCCGACGGTGTCGAATCGAACGCCCGTGGCCATACCGCATTTTCCTGATCGGTTACATGCTACGGTCTGGCGTAATTGGGGACTCGTTGAACTAGATCGGCTAGCCAGAGTGCTAGGTGCCACACCTGATCAAGTTCGTAACATAGCCGTTTCGATGGGGTTGCCGAACGATGCAACAATCCCACCAGCAATGAACGATCGAGGTTATATAACAATCATCCGCCGGAACTGGCATCTCCTACCTTATGAACAGCTAGTGGATTTATTGGATGTGACCCCGGCAGAACTCGCATTCAGGCTCATTGAAGACGATTTCTTATATATCAAACTCGGTTCGCTCAAACCAAATTGTGACCCCGTTAAATACGTCGAGCCATCAGACGGGACGCGGCGCCGAGCCAGTGAGATTAAACGCGTTGTTGAAAAACAGTTTGGCGAAAGTTGGAATCAGCCTCAAGAGCCGAGATTTAACTTTGTATCGGTACTGAGTCAGCCGCCTGATGGGATATTGTCAAAAGAGTCGGCTCCATTTGTACAGGTAAGCGAAGGCCCACGGTTCATTTATTCTTACTTCGCGCTGTTCGGCGATCCGTTGAGTAAGCCGGAATTGGATCCGTATCCAGATGGGCTCCTAGCAAGGCTTCAAGCGCGCGGTGTCAACGGCGTGTGGTTACACGTCGTCTTGCGGCAACTCGCTCCTGGCGGTCCAAATTTTCCCGAGTGGGGCGAAGGGCACGAGCGGCGCTTGGCCAATTTACGAAAGCTTGTCGAACGAGCAAAGCGATTCGGCATTGACATTTATCTGTATATCAATGAGCCACGAGCGATGCCAAAGTCCTTCTTCACGAGCCG
>CAZIGP010000499.1:0-4172 GCA_964538425.1 uncultured Pirellulales bacterium
CGTCAAACTTCTTGGCGATATTGCGGAATACGTCGACCAAATCGGCTTGTCCCTCGCCGGAAAGCTCGCGACTAATTTCGTGCAGAATGATTTCCGTATCGTTCTCGCGGGCTAAATGGTTATTGCCATCGGCTAGCAACTTTTGCTGCAATTCGCGGAAGTTTGCTAATTGACCGTTGTAACCGAAGCTAAACCATTTGTGCTTCTGTAAATGATGTCGTTCGAAAGGCTGGGCATAATTTCGGTCTTCGGCTCCGCAGGTTGCATATCGCACATGACCGATTGCAGCCCGGCCACTGTACTGTGACATCAAGCTTTCGTATTTGCCGCGATGGCTCATGCGAAACACTTCACTAACGCCACCCACGTCTTTATGCGTATCAAGCAATTGAAGACGGTCAGGGTTGTAGGACGTCATTCCCGCGGAAAGTTGTCCACGATTCTGGATGTCGAGCAACATCCGTGGCATCAAACGTGAAGCTTCGTCCAATCCTTGCCCTGGGCAAAGCGGACTTACAGCGTCGCCCGGCAAATGGTAAATAGCCGCCAGGCCGCATTCATGGTGCAATTCGCTCATGTAAGGCGAGAAAGGAGGGAAAGAATGGCATCCAGCCAAATACCGCCGAGCCGCGCGGATCAATCTCGCGGAGTCGCCGACCCATAGATTCTACGAACCAAACGGCTTTTCCTCAACGCGCCAAGGAAAAAATCGGCGTATCTATTGATCTAGCTAGGCTTTGTGCGATGCCTTGGCGAAGGTATCTTATCCAGACGGCATTAAAGCCGTCAAAAGCATAAAAACCCCCAGTCGCACTCCCTTCGCTCATGCCCGACCTTGTGCGTCAAGAAATTGCTGCTGCAGCCAATACGTGGATTATTAAAGTCGGCACGCGCGTACTGACCACCGCCGATGGTCTATTGAACCAGGACCGGGTCGCCGCGCTCGCCGAAGAATTGCATCATTTGATGCAAGCAGGTCGAAAAGTCTGTCTGGTAAGTTCCGGTGCGGTTGGGGCTGGAATGGGTCGGCTGGGACTTAAGCAACGCCCCACCGATTTGGCCCATTTACAAGCTGTTGCCGCGGTAGGGCAAACGGCACTCGTCGAAGCCTATGATCGTTGTCTTCGATCGCACGGCCGACATGCCGCGCAAATTTTGCTGACGGCAGACGATCTCGACAATCGTGCCCGCTATCTCAACATTCGAAACACGATTCTTACGCTGCTTGAATACGGCGCAGTGCCGATTATTAACGAGAACGATACCGTCAGCACCGAAGAGCTGCAAACGACCTTCGGTGATAATGACCGGCTTGCCGCCATGGTGACCAATCTCATTCAAGCGCCGCTGCTGGTATTACTTTCGGACGTCGAAGGACTGTTTGACGGTGACCCTGCCCATGCAAACTCAAAATTGATTTCAACCGTTGCCAAACTTGACGAATCGGTTTTGGCGCTGGTACGAGACAAAGCCACCGGCCTCAGCAAAGGAGGCATGGCGAGCAAGCTTGAAGCCGCTCGCATCGCCACCACGGCGGGTGAAAACGTAATCATCGCCAGCGGTAAGCAACCGGGCAAATTGCGACAGATTCTGTCGGGCGAGCCCGTTGGCACCTTATTCCTGGCTCAAGGACAAACAGTCGCCGCCTGGAAGCGGTGGATCGGCTTTACGGCCCAGCCGCGAGGTAAGCTTGTCGTGGACGACGGGGCACGCTCGGCGATTGAGAAGCAAGGCAAAAGCTTGCTGGCAATCGGTGTGGTGGACGCTCAAGGCACCTTTCGCAAGGGAGACGTCGTTTCCGTCCACGATCGAGCCGGCGTTGAATTTGCTCGTGGACTATCGAACTACGCTGCCGACGACGTGCTGCGAATCAAAGGCCAAAAAACCGACCAAATTGCCACAGCGCTCGGCCATCGGCCGTACGACGAAGTGATTCATCGCGATAACATGGCGCTGACTAAAAATGCGGAAAGCAGAAAGCAAAAGGCGGGAGAATGATTGTCGTCACACTGCTAATCATTCTGCTGTTGATTTTGGCAAATGGCTTTTTTGCCGCAACGGAAATTGCCATCATTGCTGCGCGCCGTGGCCGGCTGGAACAATTGGCCGAAGGAGGCGATCAGGGCGCAAAGTTGGCCATCGAACTGGCAAAGGACCCGAATCGATTTCTGTCCACAGTGCAGTTTGGCATTACGCTCGTGGGCACTTTTGCGGCTGTATTTGGCGGCGATCAATTGGTTGAACCGGTTGCCGACTTGATTGGAGGAATTCCGGTCGGCTTCATCCGGGACAACGCCCGCGGCATTTCACTTGCGATCATCGTTATCTGCATCACGTTCCTATCGCTGCTGCTCGGAGAGCTGGTACCCAAGCGATTGGCACTCAAGCAGGCAGAACTGCTTGCTCGTTACGTGGCTCCAGTGATGAGCAAGCTATCTGTTGTCGCACGTCCGTTTGTTTGGGTTTTGGGCCAGGCCTCAGATACGGTGCTACTAATCCTTCGAGCCCAGAACACGCCGGAGCCAACCGTTTCGGTTGACGACATCGAACATCTTATTGAGGCCGGCACGCAGGAAGGCGTGCTGGAATCGGTCGAACAGCGTGTTGCCTTGGAAGCGCTACGACTTGGCGAACGCAAAGTGCGAGACGTGATGCGACCGCGTATCGATCTGGACGCATTGGACGTTAATACGCCGCAGGATGAAGTTATCGGTGCTGCGGCCATGGCTGGCTTTTCTCGTCTGCCAGTTTACGAGGGAGATCTTGATCACATCCTGGGTTACGTCCATGTGAAAGATTTGTTCCGCCAGATGTATTTGGGCTGGAACGTTGAATTGCGAAAGCTGCTCAAACCGGCACTGATTGTGCCCGAGTCGATGCCGCTCGATCGATTGCTGGAATTGTTTCAAGAACAGAACAATCAATTGGCTGTTGTACTTGATGAATACGGCGGCACCGAAGGCATGGTGACGCTTGAAGACGTAATCGAAGAGTTGGTCGGAGATATTCGCGAAGGCCATCACCACGATCACGAGCACATGTTCGTGCAGCGCGACGAAAATTCGTGGCTCATAGATGGCGGCTTTACCGTGGCCGATCTCATCCGACGGCTTGATCTACGACAGGTCAACGGAGATGAGCCGCGGGCTTATAGCACGATTTCCGGCCTGATCTTGCACGAACTTGGCCGCATTCCAAAAATCAGCGACGCCACCGAGTGGAATGGGCTGCGACTGGAAGTCATGGATATGGACGGCCAACGCATCGACCGAGTGCTAGTCAGTCGACCGCAACCGGAATCTGCCGCGACCAATTGAAGTTGCTCCGTCGTGGCTTTCAGGCAGCCGTGCTTTCAGCACCAGCGCTACAGGAACCTACTTTGGCTTTCGTGCTTCGTTCATGTTAGGGAACGGGCCGCTGCAAGCTTTGAGAAATTCGACCAGATCTTTTTGGTCTTGGTCGCTGAGATTCAGCTTTTTGATTTTATCGCTGAGGTTTTTATTCGGGTGGCCGCCTTTGTTGTACCACTCGATAACTTCTTCGAGGGTTTTCTGACTGCCGTCGTGCATGTAAGGAGCAGATTCGGCAACGTTACGGATCGTGGGGGTCTTGAATGCACCCCAATCTTTGTCGTCTTTGGTGATTTCGTAACGACCGACATCAGGCTTTTCTTTCTCCATGCCCACGCCGATGTTGTGATACTTTTCGTCGCTAAGGTTTGGGCCAACGTGACAGGCCGTGCAATTGGCTTTGCCGAAAAATAAATCTCGGCCGCGAATGGCACTTTCTGACATCGGATGCGCGTCCATTTCCGCTTTAGCAAGTTCGTATTTCGCTTTGGCATCCCCTTCAAGGTCGGCAGGATCCGTGTCTTTGAACGGCTTAAAGCGTTCGTAATAATCGAACGGCGACGGCCCAGTGACCAAAGCTCGTTCAAACGTGGCAATCGCTTTGGCAACATTGTCGATATTGATTTCGCCTGGCTTGTCACCTTCGGCAAAGATTTTCGCGAATTGCAATTTGTAGCCTGGAATGGCTTTTAAGCATTCAATACACGCTTCATGGGTGTTTGACATTTCAATCGGGTTGGCAATCGGGCCTTTGGCTTGCTCTTCAAGCGAAGCAGCCCGGCCATCCCAAAATTGCAGGTCGCTGAGAATGCGGTTGTAACT
>CAZIGP010000500.1:0-4169 GCA_964538425.1 uncultured Pirellulales bacterium
TAATCTAGGCATCCGGCCGCCGGTATAATCTGTCCAGCAATTCCCGCGTCAGGCTGGGAGTGGACCCACAGGCATCTAGACGCTACCGATCATAGTTGCGATCGGCCGAGACACAAGATCCCTAGAACGCTATGTACGAAATTAAATACTGCCTTTGCCAACCAGGCATCGTGCGGCACTGGCTTTACCGCTCGTTGCTACCAGTGCCGAGATATAAAGCAGCTAGCAATTGACTGTGCAGAGATTCAAGACGCCTGCGTGTGAACTATTTGCGATCAAAGCAGCAATCGCCAAGATGTAGAGTAAACCTACAACGTCCATTCGCGCGAACGCATCAGCGACACAACCTGTGTGGGATGCACATGCGAAATGTATCTTTGCGTCGTCGAGAGATGCACGTGCCCGAGTTGCATTTGCAAGACATGCAAGGGCGCGTTCTCGCCAGCCATTTCAAAAGAAAAGCTATGTCGGAGCGCGTGGGGATGGACCCGCCGTTCAATGCCCGCCTTGCGCGCCAACCTCGGCAACATCGTGCGCACGTAACTGGAATGGAGCTTTTCGCCTTTAAGCGTGCAAAAGATCGGAGCTCGTGACCCAATTCCTAACGCCGCCCGACGATCGAGCCATAATTGCAGCACTGCTAAGGCTCCCGCGTCCAAGCCCAGCAAGCGCGATCGACCCCCTTTGCCACGCAGGATGCGGAGGGCGCTAGTTTCAACATTCAGGTCTTTGGGCAACAGTGCCAGAGTTTCGCCGACTCGAGCGCCCGTCCGATACATCGTGGCAATCAATGCTCGGTTGCGAATGCCTGTGCTAGAACGAGTCGAGCAAGCACGAATGAGACGGCGAACTTCGGCGGCCGTCAAAGGTTCAGGGGCAAAACGCTTTCCACGATTCGATGAGTTGTTGGCAATCATGATTGTCAGAAAAGAGAAATGTCATTAAAGGAGCTTAGCGTCACTGTATTAACATCGTGCGCGAGGATTGTAGGGCCGTCAAGCAAAAACGACATTATTTTCTCACGTTGCCAGAATGGCATATGTACTTATTTCTAGATAGGAATTCCCAAACCGATGCAGTAATTCCTAGATAGGATTTCTTGGGCTAAGGTCCTGCAACCCTGTACAAACTTTGCTTGTCACTGCACCTTGCTCAAGAGTACGGGCTAATCAGAGTCGTGCTTGTGGTGATCTGGACAAAATAGGTCTCATACTGATTGCAAGATGCCTGCGGGTTTGTCCTTAACAACCTGGTAAGCAGGTACTCGCCTCGTTCACCGAGGCCGTGCGGTGCCGAATCCACTGACGCCAGGCATCCATTGGGACGCGGATCAGAAATTTGAACTCGACCATTTCAAATGGCGAAGTATGCTGATCCCTTAATAGCCGACGAATCAGGCCAGTATCATCCGACACTGTTTTTGTTCCAGCCCCGTAACTCACACGTGCAGCTTCCGCCACAGCAGCGTCATTGCCCATGTGATCTTTTAGCATGACGAACCCATCGTCCAAGCACTCAATTAGTCGCTCATTTTTGCGCTGATTGATTAGCTCTTTGAGGCCCGCTGCCAAAACAGGATCGGACTCTTCTTGCAAACGTAAATCAAGCATTCACTACCTCTTTCAGTTGTTTAATTGCGCTGCTGTAAATCTTTGCAACCGTCGTGTGGTCACTGTGACCCATGGCTAAGCCTAGATCAAGCAATGTATGACCCGCCAGGCGGCCGCGTACAACCTTCTGTTCCAATTCTGGCAAATGAGCCAGCAACTCATCACGCTCATTTGCATTTCATTGAGACAGATCAACTTTCGCTTCAAGCGATACCATACCTTCTGCGTCCAAGTCACTAAATGATATGGCTTGTTCGACATTCCGGCATGGTAAATGATCGAAACGAACTTTCATTCTCCAAACATTTACTGCAATACCGATTAGGTACGTCCGAAACGGCTGTTCAACGTCATAGTTCTCAGCGGTCATCAATTGCAACCAGACTTCTTGTACCAAGTCATCTACATCGCAGTTGGCGACCTTGCCGCGAAAGAACTTGCACAATGGCAAACGCCATCTCGACACCAATTCACCGAACGCGACTGGCGATTGAGTCAGCCGGTACTCTGAATACAGTTCCTCATCACTCGCTTCATCGGGCCCAGCAGCTAGATGCCTGCGGGTCGCAGGCATCTGGCTGCTCAGCTATAGCTTTAAGGCGTCTGAGATAGCGAGTTTGCAACCCTCTGAAACGTTTCCCGCGCATTCTTGCCAATGGCGTCACTCTGAGATTGCTGCCAAAGCAACATTGCAAACAGCATGACAAAAAATACCGCCAATGCCCCGGCATGATATTCGAACCCGGCTTGTTTCGATGCTGGCAATGTTGCAGCAGTTTGATCAACTTCGGATCCGCAGTGCCGACATTTGCGTGCGTCTTCAACTAAAACGCCCAAGCATTCTGTACATCGCTTTCGCTCGTCAGGAATGAATGCAATCACTAGCCATCCGATTGGTCCCAACACAAAACCCCAGAATGCTCCGGCCAAAGGTCGGCCCTGAGCATTTCCAATCAATGCGCCGACAATGGCTGACAACAACCAACAAATGAAGAAAATCATACTTGCCCTCTTTCTTAAAAAAACTTAGAAAAACACAAACCGACGTGGCTTGATTTCGAGTTGCCTGCGTTGTGACTCGACATGCATCTGCATGGATTTGATAATTGACATGTGGGTGGTAAATGACGACAGCAGCGGGCCGCCGATGCCACCGTCGTACACAAACCTCGCGTCTACATCTAAGGCCGTAGCAACTTGCCTTGGCCAATCACCCGGCCAACCCGATGTTTGCCGTAAGTAATTGGGAAGCAGTAGCGGGCCTTTGCCGACACTTATTTGCAGTGCCTGCTGCATACTGGCATGATTGGCTTCCTCGATGGATTCGGCGTCGAACCTACCGTTGACAATGGAGACAAGCAGGAAATAGCAGCCGACAATTTTTTCTGCTTCATCGTAGATGGCCGTAAGAATCCGCAATTCACCATCAGGACCGTTCCACTGCGTTTCTCCGTGCCATGCTTTTTCCATTAAGTCGCAATCGATGCTGCACATCACGCCATTTTCAATGACAAAATAATGTCGTGATGTTTTGTGATGTTGTAGGTATTTCTTCGGTGCAGGATCGAACTTAATCTTGCTGACCGAAACTTGTTCGGATTCGTTCATTGTTTTCTTTCAAAAAGATTATCCACAGCGCAATAAAAAAGGACGCTGAACCACGGCCGCTCCTCGAACCCCGACTAAAGGGCTTACAGAACAGCACATGGCCAGCGCCCCTTGCGGGGCGCAGCTCAAGTGTGCTGCTTCTGTAAGGTTCAAGAGCCGAAGCTCAGGTTAGTCGTTTTCGAGGAAGCAGTTAGCTTGACGCTCGCGCGTCGATCAAATTGTGTTCATCGCCGCTTTACAGCGGTCGTTGGTTTTCTCCGAATATTGAAAATCGAAACCTCAATTTGAATTCTAGCTCATAGTCTCAAGTGGTCATACGGCGGTTGGCCGTGGTCCACCTGACGCGGCAAAAACCAGCGCTTATATCGTGATTTGCGTCGAAGAAACTTTGGCCAATTGCGCCAGCAATACCGCTTAATAGCCCTTTGGCGCTCATTAGCGGCGATCTGGCGAGCGCAAAATCGCACCCCTGTCAGAATTGCACCAGTTTAATTGATAGGCCTTGTTTGGACGCGTCGATCTTGGCACGCAGTGCCTTCGATTCATTGTTCAGTTCAAAGAACCGAAGTGAGAAGTGTAGTTTATATAATTTGAATTTCTGCCACGGTTGCGATTATAGCAACCAGCTACTCAAGGAACTTATAAGCTCTGCGATGAATTATTGTTCAATCACTTGGAACGGTATAATGTTTGAGTCATGTTGTCATACATTCGCAGACGTGGTCGTGAGGCGGACGAGGTCACAATTTGTTTCAATGTTACAGGATAATTTTTAATATCGTAGTATGAGTATTCCAACTCTTTTCACTCAGGGGCATTGCGTCCCCAGATTGTCATCGGATAGATCCGCTGGCGCGCTTTCGGCGGTGCAAAGTAACTTAAAACATATCCAAACAGAACAGTCGGTACACACCCGGTTACCGCATACCAAATGAATGATACGTGATTCCA
>CAZIGP010000501.1:0-1866 GCA_964538425.1 uncultured Pirellulales bacterium
CGATGTCGTCGTTCGCTGGGTTGTTGTCGTTCCACTGGGCAACGATGGCCGGGTCGATGTTGAAATCTCCCGCGGCATTGGCTTGCCAAATTGCAGGATAGGCCAAGCCAAAAGGATTATTGGCTGAATTGTTCGGGTCGATGGTTTGCGAGAGGACGCTGTCGAGGAAAATGTAAGATTGGGTCACCACCGCGGAAGGAAAATAATCGGTCTTGAAAGCGCGGGCGCGCAGGATGGTGGATTTGTCGACGACGATCGGCGTGCTGTAAAGAAAAGCGGAGGCATTGTCCGGGGCCGGAATGCTGCCGTCGTACGTGTAGTAGAGCGAAGTTCCCGGGGTCGAGTTGTCTAATTCCAGCATGAACGGCGCGGCATAGAACCCGTGTTCATGACTGACTTCGATTGGGGCCACGAAATCGACCACGCCTGCGCCGTTGGCAGCGCCGGGAGTAGGCGTGGTAAAGTACGCGAGCAACGGTTCGCCGCTTTGCCCAACTGTGGAACTGACACCATACGAAATGTTTTGCCTTTGTTGCGGGAAGCCTGGCACAAACCCGCTGGCGATCGTCGTGCCATCGGGCTGGACCAGTGCAAGATATTCGCCATTGATCGACAAACTAAAATTCGTGTGTAACGGCGAACCGGGCGTCGTACGATTTTTGCCTGAAACAAAGATCAGCAAATATTCGCCCGCGGGCAAATCGACGGCGGGGAGCGCCCACTTCGTCAAGGTGTCGGCGCTGTCGGTGAGATACCAGCCTTCGAGGTGGGCGGTGGCATCGCCTTGATTATAGAGTTCGATGAAATCGGAGGAGTCGCCATCTTCGTCTTGAAGAACGCCATCGTTGCTGGCGAGGATTTCGTTGACGATTGGATTAGCGCTCAGAAAGTGACGATGCTCGAGAGCTTCGAACTGAAAGCCACGTTTTTTACTGCGATTTACTCGGCTATGGATGCGACGTCGACGGTGCAAGGTCATTCCCGATTCCCCACGATTGCTTTGATATTATGCCAATTGTGTCTTCGCGAAATCGCATAATCAACAAGACCGGCGGGGTAACGGTTACGCTTTAGTGCGAACGCGTTTTCCGGCAAGCTTGCGGGGGGTGAAATCGGAGGCCGCGTGGGATACTGAAACCGGTGAATTTCGGCCTGTAGGAGGCGTCTGGCGGACGCCAAATGCATTGCCCTGTGAACTGGCAAGCTTGAGTTTTTCGGCGATTGGGGGGTGATTCTTCCAGCGAAACCACCAAGAATTCGCCAAAACGATGGCAAAAAGCGGCCACTTTCGCCTTGCTGCAATTCCCCGGTTGCGCTACGATTCGGCCGCGAGAATCGCAAAATTAGATCAAACCTGGGAGGTTTCGTTATGCGTCGATTGTTTTGGTTATTTGTCGGAGTTGTCGTCGGTGGCGCGGGCATTTTGACGGCCGTCAATTTTCACATCGTCAAAGCGGACGGCGGATTGGAATTGGTTCCCAAGCAAACCCTTGGCCTGAGTGATACTTATGTAGATATCCGAAAATTTTCTGCGGCCGATTGGGTGACGCACAAGCAATTGGCTGCCGATATGGTGGCAGCGAAGCAACATCATCTGATTGGCGACAGCGCCAAAGAATCGCTTGGGGAAGAATTGAAACTTTGGCTCGAAACGGTGCGGCGATAGTGAGCGAATGAGGGGCCGAGGTTATTTCATTGCTATTTTGTTGAGTTCATTTTCACAAGAACTCGGCCAACAATTTTTCCGGCAAGAATTTCTTGAATCTTGGATTCTAGCTCCTCGAGCGAAACCTCGGTAACAAGCGATTCTAGCACTGGAGTTTTCATCGCAGCTAGCTTTGACCAAATAGCGGCGCGCCGCTGGGC
>CAZIGP010000501.1:1876-4166 GCA_964538425.1 uncultured Pirellulales bacterium
TACCAAACGGAATCGATGCCGGCCCGCACCACGCCGCGGATGATAAATGGATAAATCGTCAGTGGCAGTTCCGTGCCACCGACTAAGCCACATGCCGCGACACATCCGCGCGGTATTGTGGAACGCAAGACTGTGGCTAACGTTTCACCTCCCACCGTATCAACGGCGCCAGCGAAACGTGCATTGAGTAATGGCTTGTTGGATCGGTCGACAACGGCATCTCTTGGCAGCACTTCTGCCGCGCCGAGTTGTCGAAGCAATTTTTCCGATTGCGGCTTGCCACTGATTGCAATTGCGCGATACCCTTGCTGTGATAAAAGAGCGACTGCCAGAGTTCCTACGCCGCCACTGGCACCGGTTACGACGATGTCGCCTTGCCCTGGTTGCACTTCCTGCAGCTCCATGGCTTCGATGCACAAGGCGGCCGTGAAGCCAGCGGTGCCCCAAATCATGCTTTCACGCATCGCCATGCCGGGAGGCAACGGCATCGCCCAATCGGATTGAATGCGAATCAATTCCGAGTATCCGCCCCAACGATCGGCGCCGAGCTCAAACCCCGTGATGAGAATTTCGTCTCCTACCGCAAATTTCGAGGAGGCACTTTCCACGACGACGCCGGCTGCATCGATGCCAGGCACATGCGGGAAACGTCGAACCACGCCCGGATGTCCGGTTGCGGCCAAAGCATCCTTAAAATTGAGTGAGGAGTAGTGAACTTTGACCAGCAAATCGCCGGCGGGCAATTCGCTGAGTGGCTGTTGCGAAATCGACCGCGCAATGTGTCCATCTGGCGATTTTGTAACCAATAAGCAGCGAAATTGATTGTTCATATCAAGTTTTCCCGTACGAATTGACACCCTATCCAGGCACTTTATAATTCGCCGTGCAACGAATTTAACCCATTTTTACGGTTTGCGAATGGATTGCAGGCAAGCCGACAAGATTTTTTTAATGAAGTAGGAACACTGCTATGGCTAATGTCACCGAATTTACCGACGCTAATTTCAAAAATGATGTGATTCAATCTTCTGAGCCCGTGCTGGTCGACTTTTGGGCTCCCTGGTGTGGGCCTTGCCGCATGATCGCTCCTGTGGTTGAAGAACTTGCCGCCGAAAATAAGGGTTCGTTCAAAGTCGGCAAAGTCAATATCGACGACAATCCATCGGTTGCCATGGAATACGGCGTAAGCAGCATTCCTACGCTCATGATTTTCAAAGGTGGCGACGTGGTAGATCGGTTTGTGGGCGTGCAACCCAAGAGCCGCTTGCAGCAAGCGATTGATGCTGCGAAAGCGTAGAGCAGTTTCCGCAAAAGCTTGGCGGCGAGCTAGCAGTTTTTGAGGCTGCCAGTTGCTGCATCAAATAAAACTTTGCCGCGAATGCATTGCCAGCATTCGCGGTTTTTTCTGCGCGCAGGGCTCAATTCAGGTGCTTTAACGAGGATTAAATTGGAGAAACCACGACGACTTTACCGATAACATAAACCGCAAGGGATGGATCTGTTCTTGATCCGGCATGCGTTCGTCGCGGGGCTCATCGCGAGAAATTAATCATCAATCACTCCGATTAAGCGTGGCATCAAACATGGCAATGTGGTTGGCAACTGTTCTTGGCGCGTTGATTTTGATTTTCTGATCGTGGGTTGTTGTCACGGGAATTCTCGGCAATTCCACAAGATTGTTCACCGTTCTTTCATGGGAAAAGCTGCCTAGGTTTTTTGTTGTTGTAAGAGACTTCACTGACATCAGCGCCGCAAGCGATAGCAGCCCGCGCGACCCGTCAGAACGTCACAAACGGCCCGCATTCAGGGCAAAGTAGTGGAATCAGCGTTATTGAACCGATAACAACTCGTGGTGAAGCCTCAAAAAGCGCAGCCGATGGATCGGCAGCATCGCTGGCATTCAAAGCCGTCGCCGCAGGAGCAATGGACTGTGTCGCAAGATATCAACGTGTTGGCATTGGTGAAGGGCGGCGAACGCTACATCTTCTTGTACGATGATGCTAGCCGTGCCGAAGCGCTACGAACCTTAGGGCGATACGCTTCGAATCCAGAACTCAGCTTTACGTGGTATGACGCTGCGGTGCTGAGTCAAAAAATTCGCCAAACGACCGCTGCACCTGCCGTACAAACTCGCCGCTTCAATTTGCCGTTGCCATCGGACGCGGAAGAGTAGAGTCGATTGATGCTAGATACGGGATGCTGAGTATTTCGATTCGGCATTTTGACTTCATCTAAGGATCAACATCTAGCACCTGGCCTCCAGGATTTCTTATTCAAGACGCCCTTACTC
>CAZIGP010000502.1:0-4158 GCA_964538425.1 uncultured Pirellulales bacterium
TTGCGATTTGATTTTTGCAACAATTTCGTCGCGTTTTACCTTCGTGTCCGACTTTAGATAGTCGGCAATCAAATCTCGTAAGCTGGCTAAAGACAATGTTGAAAGGATGTTTTCCGAGGCGTTGTTTGCACCTAACAGCCAACCACTAATCGCCAAGGATAGTTTTTGTTCCGGGGTACTTTGGTTTTCATCAGCAAATCGTCGATAAGTGGCCATGCGATCCAGCGTGTTTACGCTTAACTGATCGCTAATTTCTTTGACGAGCGTAGTAATTTGATCGCGTTTTCCGACATCTTGCACCTGGACTGTCAGTTCGCCAAGTTGTTTAACGATGGCTTGACCGCGCTCTCGCATTTCGGCGTATTCGTCGAGCTTGGCGCGAACTTGCTGTAAGGTTTGCCCATCAACGCCTTGCGCTGGAAAGTTCTGCAGGAATTGAAACGCCAACTGGTGCTGCCCCGCTTTGCTACGAGTTTCGATTTCTCCGAGAATTTGTTTTGCGGCCAGTTGCTTTAGCTCTTTAGCGACATCTTTTAAGTTGGCACGATCAGGAAAATCTCCAAGGAGACTCGTGAGTTCCTGTTCGGCATCACGATAACGTTCTTGCTGTAATAAAAGACGAACCACTTTCAATCGCTGGTCGGCATCTTTGGGATCGATCAATCGATTGACGATGGCAGCGAGTGTTTCACGCGGAATCGAGGAGGTCGCCATTCGCATTTCCCACACGTACGATTGCGAAGGAAGTTGCAGCGATTCGACACTGCACCATACCGGTGTAATTTTGGTAATGCCTTGAATTACATCGAGTTGGCCGGTCGGGCCGCCTTTCATGCGAAAATTCCGCCGGCCGAATTTGTCCCAAGGGCCAATGTCGATGATGCCGCCGATGCCGCCGATGCGCTGGCCAGTATGGGCAACAGGCTGAGGCACATTGATTTCTTCCAGCCGTGGACCGCTCGGCGGCGCAGGGTCGTACGCTTTCATTTGCTTTTTTGCAAAGTACGTGCGCCGCAAGCCATCATCTCCCATCATGATGAGCTTGGTTGATGGGGCTGGTCCCGCGCCTTGTCCTGCCTGCATTGTATTGAGTGGAGTAAATTTTCCTTCGAGCTGTCGGCCATCAAGCAGAGTGACTGAATCTGCATGGCAGGCTGCTGCCAAAAGAAAAATTGTTAGATGGCAACCGGCCGCCAGCGCAGCACGAAATTGCAGCTTCGCGCCAAGAAAAATTGCCTGAAAGAATTTGCCCATCGAATTGCCTCTTCGAATGATGAGCGATTAAATCGACCGCTATGTCGAACGATCCAAATCAAATTTCCATTGTGACTGCACAGCGAAAAATGTGCAAACGCCAGGTTGTACTCACGCGTAAATGACGGAAATCTGCAAGGAACGCCAATCCCCCCACTTCTGAACCATGTGGGCTTGGAATTGACAAGTTGTCCTCCTAACCCCCACAATCTGCACTACCCATCTAGAGAGAACTACCATGATTTCGCAACGTGCCATTTTAGGAGTAGTTATTGGGGCAGTCGCTTTGCCGATCGTCATTTGCGTGCTGCTGGGATTATCTCACTTACTGCTGGCGATGCAGGATCAAGCCGGGGCAAGGGCTCTCAGTCGATTCTGCCTGGCTGCAGGGGTGCTTTGGGTTATTGATCTGATCGCCTTGCTGGTCGTCCTGGGGATTAACTCGCTAGATCGAGAAGGGCGATAGCAGTCATGGCCCATGCTGGCATTGCTGTCGCTCGTTTTCACCGATCTTGACCGCAGCGGCTGCAGAAGATATTAACACCCCGCTCATCTCTGCACGTCTTCTAGTTGCGACACGGCCCTACTCGGTCTAATTGCAACGGACGATTGGAAAAGACGTTACTTATCGAGGTTTGCTCCGGTGAAGAAGCCGCGCTTGGCGAATTCGATTTTGATTGCCATGATCATCCTCGGCACGTGTTTGCTGACGGTACGCTCTTCCTTTGCGCAGCGAGTGCAGTTTCCGACGAGCGCACCCATAACACCGTCCCCTTCTGCTACTTACGGCACTTCGTTGCAGCCGCCTCCGCCAACATTTGATCCGTATGCACTTCCCAGCAGCACACCTTCGGCAATGGGATCGCCGATGGCTCCTGCGCTTGATCCTGCTTATACCGTGCCTGGACCTTATTCGCCGTATTCTTCGGCGCCGGTTTACGGCGGAACTCCTTCGTCAATTTATCCGGAAGGTCCACCGGTTTATTCGGGAGACTTCTTTGGTCAGGTCAACAATGGTTGGACCAAGACGATGCGATTCATGCAAGAAATTCACGTCGATGAAACTTGGCTCGCTCGTGGCGGTGGGCAAAGTGCCATGGGTGTGAATACGATCAACACCTGGGCCGCGTTTGCATTGCCGTTTTATTACAACGCTAATCCATTGCTCATAACGCCGGGTTTTCAATTAAGTTTGTGGGATGGCCCTGTGGCATTTGGCTCCGAACCAGCTACTTTGCCAGGCCAAACTTATGGAGCTTATCTCGATTTCGCTTGGAATCCGCGCGTCAACAATTGGTTTAGCGCCGAGTTAGAAGTGAGCCCTGGAATTTATACCGACTTTCAGCACACAACCAGCCAAAGCCTCCGTATCTTGGGCCGCGGCTTAGGCGTAATCACTCTCAGCCCGACGCTGCAATTCAAGGCCGGTATTTGGTACATCGATCGCAACTTAATTAAGCTTTTGCCCGCTGGCGGTGTTTTATGGACGCCCAATCCGGATTCACGGTACGAAATCTTTTTCCCCGCTCCTAAGCTAGCGCATCGATGCAGGACCGTGGGTAAGCACAATACTTGGGCTTATATTCGCGGTGAATATGGCGGCGGTGCGTGGACAGTGGAACGACCCCCAGGTGGAGTTCAGACCGACACGATCAACGACGACTTCGATTACAACGATATTCGCGTGGCGCTGGGTGTGGATATCTTGCCAGAAACGCAAACCGGCTTACGTGGTTATCTGGAAGTAGGTTATGTCTTTAATCGCGAATTAGTTTTCCGCAGTGGTGACCCTAGCCAGTTCAACTTGACCGACACGCTGCTGGTAGGCGGCGGACTTTCTTATTAATTGCACGGAGAAGATGCCGAAATGCTCAATGCCGTGCGAGGTTGGATGATACTTCTGGCACTTGTTTGGTTATTCGGCAAAGTCGGCCGAACCTGGGCCCAATCAGAACAGACTCCACCTGCTTTGGCGGAGGAAAAAAGAAACATTGGGCCGGTTGGTTACGGCCAGTTCCTCAGCGACGAATTTCCTACGCCGCTGCCGCCCATCGATAATCAACAGCAGCCACCTACCCGATTGGCGTCGTTTCCCAGCATGATGACCGAACCATTACTGGGCGATCCAGAAAGCCCGGTATTGCTTCCGCCCGTCGAACAACCTAAGAAACCGCCCGGTCGCCCTGGTGTTTTTCAGCGGGCCACTTTTACGACTACCTATTTGCCTCGATTGAACGGCGATGGCGTGGGGTTTTTAGGTCTCGATACAAATTTAATTTTTGGCGTGCCATGCCCAACGCGTGAATCGCCGCTACTGATTCGGCCAGGCACGGAAGTGAATTTTGTCGAAGCTTCTACGGCTTACGACTTACCAAGTGAGCTGTACGACAATTACTTGGAGTTTCGCTGGCTGAGCAAGATTACGCCGCGGTTTGGCGTTGATCTTTCGGTTACCCCTGGTTGGCATAGTGATTATAAAAACTCGATCGGCGCCGATTGCTATCGCACGGTGGCTTATGGCGTGGGGGCATGGGATTGGACGCCTACGGTGACTATAGCCGCGGGCATCATCTATCTCGATCGTGACGATGTAAATATTGCTCCCGCGGGAGGTATTATCTGGACACCTAACGATGACACAAAGTTTGAATTGATTTCACCGCGGCCAAGAATCGCTCGAAGGTTTCATTGCGAGCCATGTTACAACGATTGGATGTACGTTGCTGGTGAATTTGGTGGAGGCCAGTGGGGTATTCAGCAAGCCGGTAACGTCGACAACGTGCTGACCGCAAGCGATTGGCGATTGCTTTTCGGTGTTGAACGGAAAAGCACCGATTTGGGTTTTAATGGACGTTTAGAAATCGGCTATGTCTTTGGCCGCGTGTTGGAATACCGAGATAACCT
>CAZIGP010000503.1:0-4158 GCA_964538425.1 uncultured Pirellulales bacterium
GAATCGGATCGATGACGTTAAAGCCGCCGCCACCAAAACCACCGCCGCCGAAGCCGCCACCACCAAAACCACCACCACCGCCGCCGAAGCCACCGCCGCCGCCGCCGAAGCCACCGCCACCACCAAAACCACCACCACCGCCGCCGCCGAAGCCGCCGCCTAATTGATTGGAGGTTTGGAAATTCTGCACAGGAATCACAAGATCTCCCACGGGGTAAACCTTGGTGACCAGTTCAGAATCGGCTTGCTCTTTCGTGGTAATTTTCAGCACTTCGTCTTTGATGTAATACGTCAGCCCTTGCGCTGATAAAACAAGCCGCAGCGCCGAACGAAGCGAAATTCCCTTTAAGTTGGTTGTAATTGGTAAGGTCGTCGGATCGATGCCCGCATCAGACAATACTTTCGAATCAATGAATACTTGCAAATCATGATTGTCTTTAATAAACGTCAGCACATCATTCAGAGGAGTTTCAGTAAACTCAAAGTTCACTGGCTCTTCCAAAGCTTCCAAAATCTTTTGTTCTGCAGGGCCAGGGTCGGAAACATCCACCGATTCGTATTTCTTTCGGCGTCGAATCAACTCGCGCCAAAAGTCCGGATCGGGATATATGATTGGCGGATCATCAGGAAACGGAATGCTGGAGATATCCACCAAATGCAAGGTATCTAGGAAGCCTCGTTGCTTAGCTTCACGGACAGCCATGTTTTCTTGATGATAACCCGTTAACATAGCAAAACTCGCAGATTGCGGCCCCACCACATCCGCTCGACCGTAAGGATTCGAATTCACACGGCGAATTTCATCAGCCGCGTCATCTTTCGCTGCGCGAAACGATTGATTGGTCAGTTGATCGAAGTCCCGATAGCCTTGCTCCATGAGCGAATTAAATCGCTCAATCAACCCGACAATACGATCTTCCTTGCGAGTCAGATTGTCGATCAACCGTTGGCGATCACGTGCCGCAGCCAAATTTTGCTCACGTTGTACATCGGCCACCTCTTTGGCATCGCGTCGCTGACGGGCTTCATCAAGCAACACCGTAATGCGACTGATCAAATCTCCCCGTTGCTCGCTGTTAAGCGGCGGAGCATTGCGGACGTTTTCAAGCAGTGTTTTCAAATCGTTAAGCACGCCTGCCGGATCGTCCGGCATGCGATCGCGCAAATGAGTCATTTCAACTGTTGCTTCCGTCAGGATCTTCTGCGCTTGCACGCGCTGCGTTTGCTCGAACTCATTCAGTAGATCGCCTTCCGATGGTTCGGCCGGCACGGCCTCGGCACCCTCGCTTGGAGCTGACTGCGCGGGCAATTCGGCTTGCGCTTGAACGACGGCGTTATTGTTTTCTGTCGCTTGTTTCATCACTAAAGCATTCGGATCATTCGGATCACGACGAACCGCTTCGTTTGCCAGCCGCTTGGCCTGTTCCATGTCTCCCGATGCTGCCGCTTGCCGGCTTAATCGCGCTAAGGTGTGAGCATTTTGATTCAATACTCGGCGGGTTTCTCGCAATCCTTCGGTCCCTACGGTAGGCAAGCTGTAACCGCCGTCCACTTTCGCCACATCGGCCAGTTGTGCCAAATAAGCATTGTCGTCATCAGGTGCCTTCGGTGTGACGTTCCATTTCAGTTCCACGGGCTTCCCGGCAGCTTCGCCGGAAACTGCTACTTCAAAAGGACCTTTGACGGAGCCTTTCCCAAGCAAAATTGCATCGCGATCGCCACGCAGCGGCGGCATCTTCGCCGGATAAACTTCCGCCAGTGTTTCAGGCAGCGTGCGCTGTGCAGGCCAAATCACTTGTTCGTGTGCGGCATGGGCAAGTTGCGAACCAGCTTCTTTGCCGGCAATTCGTTCGCCATCGAGCAATACGACACCGCCGGTTTGATTCGCCAGTGCTGCAAGCACCGCGGCATTCTGTGCCGGGCCCACAGCAAAGCTGTTCAGAGAAATCCGATTTTGCACCAGACTATCGATCAAACCAATCACATCGACGCCCGCCAAATTAGCATTGCTCATGCCATCGCCCAAATAAACTACCGAGCGCGGCGACGTCGCATTTCCTTCATAACTATCACGGGCCGCCTTCAAAGCAGCTTCCATGTCAGTCGATCCTAGCGGCACGCGGCGATTCAACTTTTCCAGTGCCGCAGTCGCTTCAGCACTATTCGGAGCTACAAACTTGTCCGTTAACGGCACGGCATTCAAATCGACTGCAACTAATTTCACGCGATCTTTTTCTCCCATTGAGGCTAACATCCCACGTAGCGCTTCAATGGCCTTTTCTCGATAAGGCCCCACTTGGCTAGCTGAAGTATCGAATAGCACCACGACTTCAGCCGCCTCGGCTTGAGGCAGTTGCACGCGCGGCGTTAAGCTCAGCGCAAAATAGGAACCTTGTTCGTTTTTGTAAGCATCAAACCGAGTCGTTTCTGCTTCAGCTTTGCTTGCGGGAGCCGCAGAAGCAAAGTTTGAGCCCATAGGGTATGGCGTCGTCATGACGATTGCCAAAGTAAAAACGAGGAACCGGTGATGGATCCGTGACATGAGGAAGGTACTCCACCCGCTGAATAGACAATGTATGAGCCGCGTCGTGTTCCGGCAGCGACAATCCGGCGCACACCTTCGGATAACTAATTTTGAGACTCGGCGCAGCCTCCAAATCGAGGGGCACCAAGACATAAGCTTATTGTATTCGCTAGTTTGACTTTACGCTACGAATTTTCCCTATTTTTCCCAGCTTAGTGGCCGGTGGCCTCTTTCTGCCTGTGCTTCCGATTATAACGGCCTGCCAACCTCTCGCAGCTCCTTGGGAAATTACCCCCGAAAGCCACTGATTTTCCACCGACTTCCCCCCTCATAAACCCCGGTCGGAAAACAACTTTTGCCTTTTTGGACATTGCCCTCCACCGAATCGTGATAATTGCCTAGTGTATCGCTCTGGCAATTGCCTCGAATCCAAATCGTAGGAGGCGAATCCCTCGCCGACCGGATTCCCAATGGAATTATCCACTCGCGGTACCGGCCACCGACTTTCAACTTAGGGCACCCACCACACGCTTCCCAACCATGCGTTTCCCAAGTTCTCAGTTATTATTGTGTCTTATCTCGGCCACCTGGTGCAACACGCCAAATTACGGACCTGCCGCCCATGCCCAGGAATCCTACCCGGGTACAAATCCAACTCCCAACCCTGTACCGATTGTCCGCCTGCCTCCCACTTCGCAGCCGTCTGATCTCGATCTCGCGCCGCGGCCCATCGGCCCCGCGCATATCGTCGATTCGGCCGACGACTTGACCCCTGAGGAACGCACTCACATTGCCGTTTACGAATCGTGTAACCGCAGTGTCGTAAATATCAAAACTGAAGTAGCTGCGGCCTCGTTGTTCCTGATCGACATGATTCAAGAGGGCGCCGGCTCCGGCTCGGTGCTCGACAAACAAGGCCACATCCTCACGAACTATCACGTGGTAGAAAACGCGCGCGAAATTCAAGTCACGCTGTTCGATGGCAAAGATTATTTAGGCCGCGTCGTCGGTCGCGATTCATCTACCGATGTCTGCGTGCTGAAAATCGATGCTCCTGCCGATTCATTGCACCCCGTTCGCTTCGGTGATTCCACGCGATTGAAAGTCGGCCAGCGCGTTTACGCCATCGGCAATCCCTTCAGCTTCGAACGCACAATGACCACCGGTATCGTCTCAAGTTTAAATCGCACGCTTCCTGCGCGCCATTCGAATCGTTCCATCAAATCGATTATTCAAATCGACGCCGCGATCAATCCTGGCAATTCCGGTGGGCCGCTCTTGGATAGCCGTGGCCGATTGATTGGCATGAACACCGCCATCGCCAGCAAAACTGGCCAAAGCACCGGCGTTGGCTTTGCAATTCCTTCCAGCCACTTGTCGCGCGTCGTCCCCGAACTCATTTCCAGCGGCCACGTCGTTCGCCCCGATCATGGCATCGCCAAAGTGTATGAGACCGAACGCGGCTTGCTGATTGCTTCACTCGTTCCCGGGGGCCCTGCCGAAAAAGCCGGCCTGCACGGCTTTAAGATTGTCAAAGAAAAGAAACGACAAGGCGTGTTCGTCTACGAATCTACCTCCGTCGATCGCAACGCCGCAGACATCGTCGTCGCCGTCGACAACCAACCAACCACAAG